>JARCMA010000584.1 GCA_030248405.1 Microcoleus sp. MP8IB2.171 | reverse complement strand
TTCCTTCTCAAACAGATTCCACTCGCCGCTTTCAACTTGGCGGTATTTCCAAGTAAGGCCAGATTCATCGATCGCCCTTGTCCAAGCCTTGTAAGCTGTATCCAAACTTTCCCACCAAGCATCCATACCAGCGCCAAGTTCCCAAGCGCGACGGACTACAGCGCCCAAACGTCGATCGCCCCTACCGACAAAATCCTCCATCGCCGAAATCCGCACATCAGTATAATTCACCTTGAGATTTCTCATCCCCCGAAATTCACCCTTCAGCAATCTTTGCTTGCGGGAAAACTCAGCAGTAGAAACCGAATGCCACTGAAAAGGAGTGTGAGGCTTGGGCGTAAAATTAGAAATTGTCAAGTTAAAATTCAGTGTCCGTCGGCCATCCAGCCTGCATTCCCTTTGCAGCCAGCGGACTGTTTCGGCGATTCCCAGTACATCAAAATCTGTTTCCCCAGGCAAGCCGATCATAAAATACAGCTTGATTTTATCCCAACCGCGATCGACCGCAGTTTTGACACCCCGCAACAATTCCTCGTTTGTCAAACCCTTGTTAACAATGTCGCGCATCCGCTGCGTACCAGCTTCCGGCGCAAAAGTCAAACCGCTTTGCCGCGTACCACCGAGAATGTCAGCAATATTATCGTCAAATCTGTCAACCCGCTGGCTGGGTAGAGACAGAGAGATATTTTTGTCTTTCAGGCGGACTTTGATTTGTATTCGCACCCTCGGGAGTGGAAGCTAATCGGAACAACTGAGGGAAAGCAGGGAAAACTCGCTGTGCCCGGTGGCTTTCATTCCTTGTTCGATCGCCTCTACGACTTGCTGCGGTTCCACATCGCGCGCGGGGCGAGTCAGCATTCCCGGCTGACAGAAGCGACAGCCGCGGGTGCATCCCCGGCGGATTTCGACTGTCAATCTGTCGTGCACTGTCTGAACGTAGGGCACTAAGCCGATCGAATAAGCTGGTATGGGAGTCGCCACTCGGCGTAGAATTCGATCGGGAACTTGCGGGCGGTTGGGATGAACAGAACCATCGGCCGCCATATCATAAAATTGCGGCACATAAACGCCGGGAATTTGCGCTAAATCCAGCAGCAATGCTTCTCGGCTCAAATTATTAGCTTTGCCTTCTGCTAAAATCAAGCCAATTTCCGGCAGCAATTCTTCTCCATCTCCCATTGCGATGAAGTCAAAAAAGTCAGCGTAGGGTTCGGGATTGGAGGTGGCGGTTTGTCCGCCAGCAAAAATCAGTGGCAAATCTGCGCCATTTTGGGCATTTGTCGCTCTTTCTTGCCAAGTTATGGGAATGCCGGCTAAATCCAGCATTTCCAGAATGTTTGTGGCTCCGAGTTCGTAGCTGAGGCTGAAGCCCAGAATATCAAATTCTGTGAGCGATCGCCTGGATTCTACGGCAAACAGGGGTGTTTTGGTCGATCGCAGTTTTGCTGCTAAGTCTGGTGCGGGCAAATAAGCTCGATCGCACAACTGTCTCGGCCCAGCATTTAAAATGTTGTAAAGGATGATGTGCCCCAGATTGGAAGCACCAACTTCATACACTTCTGGATAAGTTAGCACCCAGCGTACAGACGCTGCATCCCAAGGCTTGCGCGCAGCCCCCAACTCGTTTCCTAGATAACGAGCAGGCTGATTAATTTCTGCTGTAAGTAATTCTTCGATTTTTACTGCCACGGCTCGACTCGCTAAATATTTGCGACTCTTAAGCAGCCTACCTTAAAATCTGCCAACACGCCAACGACAGTGCTTTGTATTTTCGGGCATTTAACGGAATTTACTGGGTTTTGTTGCTTGTTTTCGCCGAGGAGGCATCTCTACCAGTGCTGGTTTACGCAGGAGTTTTCGGCTTCAAAGCTATCGACATTTTCAAATATCTCAAAAACTCTATCGAGTTGGCTGAGTTCCAGAATCATCTTAATCCCGGGGGATACCGAGCAAATACTAAACCTGCGCCCCATTTTTTTCGCCTGCTTGAGGCCTGAAACCAATGCCATCAAACCGGCACTGTCAATAAATGTTACTGCGCCCAAATCTACAAGTACCGCTACCACTCCGGGGGCTGCAATTGCTGTCGTTAGTTGTACGTCGAATTCTCCGCAGGTGGCTGCATTCAGGTAGTCTAGGGGTCGAATCACCGTAATTGGTTTATGGGCAAGAAGTGTCTGCATATGTCAAACCTATGATTGCTACGTATTTTCAACTACTGTGCTGGACGGATGTAAGCCTAAACCTACTTGATTACTCTGAGCCTAACTTAATTTGAGGCAAACTGACCCGTTGTTGTCAGTAGTTTTACTGAATCTTTATTTATTGACTCTTTTTTATGAAATTTTGCGTAAGATTTGGGCAGGAAACGTAAGCTACTATACTATTTTTTATTGAGGCCAGCAGGCGCAAGTCTTGGTAACTCTAAAAATTGCGATCGACTTTGCCCTAGCTGTTAGATAAAACTGAACAATGTAATTTAAATCACTTATTAGTTCTGATCTAGATCACCTGTTTGCTCGACACTTCAGAGGAAAATTAAACTGTACGGAGTTCTCCGACTTACTATGCAAGCAACTCATGCTATTCGTCAACTTGTAGAAAAAGCCCTCTACATTAAGCAGTTGACGCCTGACATTGAAAACGAAATCAACTACGAGCTCACCCGTTTGGGGTACATCTCGGATATTGATTATGAGGCTTTAGAGTTATTAATGGATGAAATGGATGCCGGCCGGGTGCAATTGGTATCTAGCCGTCGATAGTGGAAAGCGGGCGCCCAGTCCATATCCAAGAACCAAAAAATCCTTGCACGGCGGGCAATAGAGGAGTGTTAGAAGCATTTACGCCGGCCGAATATTTTTCTAATGAAGCATCTCGTTGCTGAACTTGATATTTGAGGAAATAGTGTTGGGGGCGATCGGCCCTGCACCTGTGCTCAAAAGCTAAAAACTTTGACTTAAATTAAATTTATATCTTTTGGGGTATGACAAATTAGGTTAATTGTAGCTAAGAGTCATGCTTAATAGACCTCTTGCAAAGATAATTAGGACGATGCTCAGAGCAACGTCCCACAAAATTTTTTTTCTTGTGGGACGTTGCTCTGAGCATCGTCCGAAAATTTGATTAAAAGGACTTTTGCAATCTTGTCTAATGAAGCAGCTAATTGCTGAACTTGATATTTCAGGAGAGACTGTTAAGGGCGATCGTCCCTGAACCTCATACAATTTTAGATTTTAGATTTTAGATTTTAGAAGTCGGACTACTGATGATTATCAGGGTTTGGAACTTGTTTATAGTTGCATTCCTTTTAGAAACTGCTATCAGTATCAAAAACTACACACTGTGACCTAAATTAAATTTATAACTTTTGGGACTTGACAAATTAGCGATAAGTCTAATTCATACTAAAAAAAATTTTCGGCAGGATTAGGACTAAGGCCAACTGTCACAAATAAAGCTTAAATTTTAAGTATGTAGGACTTACGCATTGACAAAAAACATTATCTATGTATTCTCGACCATAGCATCACTCTGAAGGTTTGCAAAAATATGCTCACGTATAACTAAGGT
>JARCMA010000583.1 GCA_030248405.1 Microcoleus sp. MP8IB2.171 | reverse complement strand
CACTTCTGGAATCGTGAACCTCTGCTGTACGACTTCGCCCTTCCAAATTCTGTCAGCAACTGCTCTCAGAGGCTGAGTCGGCGACAGTTGGTAAGTTCCTGCTTGAAAACCTCCCTCGCGGTTTTGCAGAGTCAGCCAGCGGGCCCACATATTCCATGCCGAGCTCGATCGAATCAACCCCGCAGCCTCTAAATCCCGGCCGATTTTTTGACTGGGAGTACCCTCCGGGATTTGGATAGAAACAGCAGCATCTTCTGCCGGATTCCCCGATGAGGATGTGATTTTAGGCGGCGCCGAAGCCCAGCTCCACCAAGCCCAGCCTTGCCAAGCGCAAACTCCCCAGATTGCCGGCAGCAACGCCAGATAAAACAACCATTTAGAGACTTGCGGAGTACCTTTTCGGCTCTCGCGCGCGCTGCCTTTTGTCATTTGTTCTTTATTCATAGTCCGTTGTCCTGGATAAGCGGCGGTTAACTAGCGACTAATGACTGATGACCTGCGATTGATGACCGAAAAGTTACGAATACAAGCCCTTTAAAAGACCCAATTCACGCGGCCCAATTCAAAAGCCCGATCGCGAAGGCAGAAGGGGCCATCTCGAAAAAGTTCGATCGGGCGAGCAGTTTACTTTTTTATAAAATAGTAAAAAATTCTGCTTTTTGCCATCAGGCCTTGTGCCTGCAATTAATATCTAATCAAGCTCGTCAAAGAACTGGTCTTCCAGCATAGGTAACATCGGTTCCAGCCTTTGGAACTCTTCTTCCGAGAGCAATTCTGGCTTGCCGTCATCATTCATTCTAGCCAAGATAAAGAACGGGTCGAGAGGCGTATAAATCGCATATTCCTGTTCTTCGTGGTAGAAACTGGTCAGCCACATCAGTTCCTCGAAATCCGACTCCTCATCTGGATCGACATCGGATGCCATATCCTCTTCGGGAAATTCCGGCAATTCGCCAACCACAGTCAGCGTCACCGCCGTGCGTCGGAGCGTCAAGTTCTGCTCTTGCAGCACAACTCTAGCTGTATCAAAAATTTTGTCAATTTCGGTCTCGTCTTCTACAGGAATTGCTGCTTCGTCGTTATCGTCTCCGTGCCAGGTAAAAATTTCTACGGGTGAGTCAATCGGAAGCAGCAAAGCGTATTCTTGACCTTCTAGGTTCATAGAATATTCTATGTTGCAAGTCAGCGATCGCCCAACTTCATCCGTCAGGGTGACGGACTCTTCGTGGGAATTGCCATTCTCTTTTTTGCGGTATGGGGATGAGGACATCGCGTGTATCTTAGTTTTCCGTCAATAATTCAGTAACGTTGGCTTGACAATTGGGAATTTTCGTGGCGATATTCTGGCTAAGTGGGCGACTATCGCCAGTCCACAAGCTTAAACCGCGAGACTCGCGGCCTTTTCCACAGGCGAGGAGTGCAGCGTTTAAATCTCAGTCGAGTCCGCAAGCGACACTGAGGACAAATCACGATTTTGTGCTTCTTCAGTACCAAGGGTACAGCAGAATTTTCTCCAGTTTGTCAAGGGTTACAGGTGTGCGTAGCAAACTTGCACAACCAGGATATCATGCCTCTGTTACAAGCTATCAAGGATTGGGAAGGGCGGAGATATTTTGCCTCCGCTCGTCTAGCCACTGCTGCAAAATCAGGGCCGCTGCTTTGCGATCGATCGCACCCTTATTTTGGGACAGCGAAATCCCTGCTGCTTTCATCAATTCCTCTGCCTCAACCGAAGTCAGGCGCTCGTCCACGTATTCTAGGGGGAGTTCTAAGGCTGCGGCGATGCGATTCGCATATTTCTGCACTTGTCGGGCTTGAGCCCCCAATTCTCCGCTCAGGGAGTAAGGCAAGCCGGCCACTAAAATTTGCACTCTCCGCTGTGAGACGAGCTCTCGGAGATAAGCTACGTCTCGATCAAAGGACGATCGTACCAGTGTTGTAATGCCCGTAGCTATTAAACCGGTGCCGTCACACCCGGCGATGCCGACTCGTTTGAGGCCGATATCTAATCCCAGAGCTGAAATCCATAATTTATCGTTGGACATTAATCAATTTTAGATTTTTAGATTTTAGATTTTAGATTTTAGATTTACTTCTTTCTTACCGGAATATTTTTTTTAACGAACCGCGAAGACGCGTTAGGCGAAGCCGCGCGTAAGCGCTAGCACGCGAAGGAAGAAGGGAAGAAGTTGAGTTTGTTCCGTTTGTTGTGAGGACTTTAGTCATTTGATAATGATGACTAAAGTCCGAACGCTCAAACCGTTTTTATTGCTCGTAATTGAGCGGACATCATATCAAGAATTAAGTTTTACTCTTGCGAGTCGCCGTCTTGAGGCAATTCCGGCAAATAAGGAGGCACAATGCTGCTAGCATCTGTTGCTGCCGATTCAGAATTCTGGGAGTTCAAGGGGTTAACTTGATTCCCTTGACCGTTTCCTGAGTCCACCAAAAAGGGCTTAATCTCTGACGACGCGGGCCCGGCTGCTGCTTCCCCAGTCATCGGGCCGAGCCAGGACATCCGGCCGGGTACGGGTTTGCGAGTTGGCTGGAAGCTTTGCAACATCTCTGATAGCTGGAGTCCTTCGAGAGAGACCAACTTGGACTCGCGCAATTTGTGCCACACCGATCGAGACATCAGCAAACTGTGTTCCACGCGCACTGCTCCAAATTGCTCTAAATAAGCTTCCCGTTCCGGCTGATAGTCAGCGGAAGCCAGTTGCATGCTTTGAGCCGGGAAATCTTGAACGAGGCGCGCCATCTGGGACAGCAGTTCCGGGTACAGCCAAGTGTAGGCCGGGTGTACAGTCAACTGGGCGACGTGCGGTTGCTGGCCGTTGCGGGATAGCTGCACCTGAAAATAGCCGATCGCGGCTTTGCGCTGCGGTTCAAACACGTAGCCGCTGACTACCTCGGTTTTGCCCAGCCACTGTCTGACACCTTCGACTAAAGCGCCGAAAAAACTGGTTTTGAAATCTTGAATGTGGCGATCGAATACTTGGCGCACCAGCGGCGGCATAGACGCGGTATCCAGTTGGTAGAGCAACTGAGCGTCTGCGTTGCTGACCGGCAGCAGGTTGGGCAAATCTGGCGTCGCTGAGGCCATTTCTTGAAGGCGTTCTGGGGCGATCGTCCAGTAAGTCATCTGGGCCAAAGGCTGAAACCCGTTCTGTCGGTACAAAGCGAGGGAAGTGTTGTCGCCTACATTCACTTCCAACAGCCACGTCCGCGCCTCCCAGACTGCCTCAAAGCAGTACCGCAGCAGCATGGAACCAATTCCTTTGCTGCGGGCTTCCGGGTCTACTCCGATGCGATCGATCCGCCAAGTGCTGCGGGTGCGGTTGAAAGGAGAAATCTGAATTATGCCCTTAACGCTCCCCTCTTCTTCGGCAACGTGGGCACGGAACAGGGACTGACAAGGGTTGGGAAACAAGCTAAAAATCTTTAGCAGTCCGTACCAGCGACGAATCTGCTGCAACTTTCTACCTAGTACCAAGTCGCAGCTTGCGCCCTTGCGGTTTTCTGGCTCTTCGGCTGTTTCCGCACACAATTGTTCCATCGCCTCGATGTCGCGATACTGAAACGGGCGAATCACAACCTGGTTTTGGTTTTGGGAGGGAAATGAAGTCATAGCATGAAAGTGGGGAATGGAAATTTAAAAATAAAAATTCAGAAAGGGGAAGAGTTAGAGAAGTTTTGAGTTTTGAATGGGTAAATTTTGAGTTCAAAACTTATAACTTTTGATTCTTCTCCCTTTCTTGCTCGATCGAAAATTAAAAATTTCAAATCATCTTTTTGAATTTTTAATTTTCTGTTTTCAACTCAAGATTTTTGTGGCAGAGGTCGAATTACAACGACCGGTGTTCGCTCGTCAGCATTCCCGGCGGGGTTGCTTCGCAAGGCTTGCTCTAAGAATGTTACCGATAAATCGGAGGTCGCTGCTAATATCTTAACTGCTTTCAAGTCATTAGCGTCTACGATCGCCGCCGCAAGTCCGGTTTCTCGTTGAATTTCTTCTACAACTTGCTGGGGATTGTCCGGGCCCAGCACGATAAATTGGTCGAAGGGAGGCAAAGTCCCCGTAACGTCGTCAATCAGCCTTGCTTGTTCCCCTGCAAGTTGGTAAAAGACTCCCGGTTTACCGAATATTTTAGCCACAGCGCCGATCGCAAATGCTGCTACTACGCGCCAAGGGCCTACTACATCAACCAAAGTTTGCATCCCGCAAGCCGTGGCCAAACTCGACATCGGCAAGAAAAACAAGCAGACTCGCTTTGCTACCCATCCGGGTTTGACTTCGCTGGGATGGCGGTAGCGTCCCTGCATCAAGGCTAAGGGAGTTTCTGCGAGGGCGACAATATCGCCTTTCTGGGCGCGCGGCAAAACGTAACGCTTGACAATTTCGACGGGATTGTCGAGTTCTGCCAGTATGTGCGTGCGAATCGGTAAGACTTCTGCAACTCCGACATTGCGGGCGACGGGTACGGTGTCCGAGTTGGGAAATTGCAGCGGGACTACTACGTTGCGGACTTTGGGGATGCGCCCGCCTGGGCCGTAGGTGATGAAATGTATTTGCACCCAAGCTGACTGCAATTTGTTTAAATCTTGCCCTTGAATCTCTACGGAAACTTTAATTTTGGTGTTTTGTTGGGCTTTAACAATATAGCCGAACCAGTAATCGTCTGCTCTAGCTTTTGCATCTTTGTGGCAAGGAATCACCTTTGTCTGGGAAGTAACGCCATCCAAACTTGCGTCTGACAGCAGTTTCACCTGTGCGCGCACTTCCGGCAACATAATCTCAAAGCGCTGTGTCAGGTTGCGGAACTCCATTTCCCCGACTAAAAGATAGCGGTTGGGTTCGGAGATGGCTAAGTGCCATTCTCCGGCTGTTAGTTCTAGTTTATTTGCACTTCCAGTCCGGCGATAGTTCAACTCTAGGCCCAATCCGCCCAATGCTAGCAGCGAACCGGCTGCTGCGATTCCTGTTGCTAAAGTCTCAATCACTCAAATCACCGCCAATAATATTTTGTGTTTACTGTAGTCGATATCGGGTACTTTGAGCGCTGATCCGGTAGTAATTGGATTGTGTTCAGTTTGTTGGGGGCGATCGAACTTATGCCGAATTACACGTAAGTGCGATCGCGCGTCTGCGGTGGCGGGGTTGGAGAGTGGGATAGGCGATCGAAATAGATTTTTCGGATGACTTGCACGCGATGGTGGGAAATTCGGGTATAGTTTATGACTACCCGAACAGGTATCGCGGTTTTTATTCCAACCTTGCTCTCAATTCATCAGCCGATAACTGAGGCAATTGTTCTACAAACAATGTCAATTGTTCCACCGGCATTGCTAGTAAATTGGTAAGGGCGGCAGGTAGAATATTCCCCAATTCATTTTGGCGAATTCTCAAAACATTTTCTGCTAATAATCTGACCGCTTGTTGTTTTCCTGGTTCATCGACTGTTAGCATGGATATTGCCAGCAACAGCATCGTAAATTCCGCAGCGGGTAACTTTGATATTGGAGATAATAAAGCAGTCATTTTTGAGTTGATTTCTCCAAATCGTACTTGCAGAAAATTTTCTAAAATTAAGCGCTGTTGTGCTTGTCTTCCTTGTTCAATTCCTTGTTCAATTCCTTGTTGTTGTGCGGCTTCTAACTGTTCTCTAAAAAGTGATGGGATCGCCATAATTAACTCCCGCTCTTCTGGCTGTAACTCTTGTTCGGTATCGGTTACTAAGTTTGACTGTAACTGATACAACAATTCTAGCGCGATAATCCGTAACGGATCGTCCGTTGCTAAACTGCTCAACTGGGCGATCGCCCTTTGCTGCACTTTTCCTTTCCCTAAAATCCTCAACCACATGGTTTCGCGAGTTTCTGGCAATTGGTGAATCACCGCGATTGCCGATTTCAAATGCCTAGGCAAAAAATAAATGCCCTCGATCCATGCTCAGGCTTGGGTATCGCACCAAAACCCTCCAGCATTGCTTTCGATGCTGTAGGTGTCAAAATCCACATTGTAGGCAAGTTAGCATCATCATAGCGAGTATTTTCTCTTCTGGCTTGCCGCTCCAATTCACCTCGCAAATCCCATAACTTACTCATACAGCTAATGACTTCGCCGACAGTTACTGGATTGCGAAACGGTTCAAAAATTGCCGTCATCTCAGCCATTTTCCCCAACAATCCTAAAGTGGCTGAGTATTCGGGAATGACAGTGCTTGGAATGAAATAAACATCGATTTCTCGGACTTCGGCAGTAACATCATGCCCGATATTCACGGTTCCGATGGGAGAAAGCAGTTCTGTCAACAAGTCTTTGGCAAAGCGATCGTGAATAAATCGCGTCATAAAAATTGATTTGGATATTTACTGATTTAATTTTCTCATATTATTCCGATATTTAAGCTGTTTTATATGACAATAAGTAGACAGATTAAAAAAAAAATACCCAGATACCCGACTGCTTTAAAAAGTCGGGTATCTAAAATATCTCGCATTTTACGTTCAATTAGAATGCAGCCCGCAATCAATAGCTAATTTGCAAAGTCACCGATGCTTCAATCTGCTGTTCCCCTCCCACCACAGGCGTTGTAGCCTCAGCAGCAGCCATGCGAGCACCAGCCAATTGCCGATACATAGGAGGCGGCGCGATCGCACCGTTGACTTGAATTCCGAGAATCTCTCCCCGCTTGAGGTTTAGGGCGCTCAGGACTGCATCTGCTTGCGCTTGAGCATCTTGAGTTGCTTTTTTGAGTGCTTGTTTTTGAGCTTGTTCGATCGCACTTTCGGCGGCGGCAAAACTCACGCCGTCGATGCGTGTGGCTCCGGCATTCACTGCATCGTCAAGCAAAGTGCCGGCAGATGCAGTATTGATGCGAAAACTGACGGTATTTGTAGCAGTATACCCTATTATCCGCTGCTGATTGTTTTCGTTGCTGTAATTCGGGCTGAGGTTGATGCCGGCGGTTTCGAGTTTTTCTACTTGGCGCGATCGCAGCAACTCTACCACAGCGGACGATCGTCTCGCCGCTTCCTGCTGCACCTCCGCCGCCGTTTTCCCCTGCACTTCCACCCCCAAACGGACGAGAGTTTGAGTTGTCGGAATTGCTTCCACACCGCGCCCAGTAACCGTTAGCGTTCTAATCCGCTGTTCCCCGGCCACCGCCGGATCTAATCTCACAAAACTCACGAGAGTTAATGTTAAACATAACGCTGTTAGCAGACTACGGAAATTGATTCTAGTACCGCGTTGCAAATTTGAATTCATAAACTCGATTCTCCTCACATACAATAGATGCTATACTTGACCTTCGCACGGGAATTGCTAAATATTCAGCCTGTTACACTTTTAGCAACTACAAAAAATATTAGTCATTGGTCATTCGTCATTCGTCCTGATATAGCTAGTCTAAATCAATTGTACAATTTAAAAGTTAATTTGTTGTAGAATTCATTTAGACGCGCTCTATAGATTTTCTGTCATTGCGAGGAACGAAGCAATCTCAGTCTTTGCGATTGCTTCGTTCCTCGCAATGACAATTCTGGACATTCATGTATGTCAAAAATCAAAGACTATTAGATCGAAATGTTAATTGGTTACAAAATTCATTTACACCTGCTATATGCAATCCTTAAAAAAACTTGCGCGGCAACTAAAAAAAGAGACTTACGCTGTTTATTTAGCCAGTATAGACCAGAGAGTACCTTGGTATGCGAGAGTTTTAGCGGGTGTTACGGTTGCGTATGCCTTTAGCCCGATCGACCTAATTCCTGACTTCATCCCAGTTTTCGGTTACTTGGACGATTTAATAATTGTACCATTAGGAATTTGGCTGGTAATCAAGATGATTCCGCCACAAGTTTTAGTCGAGTGCCGGGAAAAAGCAGCCGCAGAAATAGAGCGAGGAAAACCGATAAATCGAGCCGTTGCTGCTGTAATTATTGCCATCTGGATCGGTTTGGGAATATTAGCAGCAATTTTGCTCAAACAAATATTGAAACGTTAGCATTAAGAATACCGGGCGGTTGAAACCGCGGCTACACAGACAAAACCCGCCTCCGCGGGTTGAAGAATAGGCGTTGAAAATTATATTTTACGTTATTCTCTCTTCGTCCGCGGAGGCGGACATGGTTTGTGTAGACGCGGTTTCAACCGCCGTCCGATCTTCATGATATTATATTGTAGGGCGATCGCGCCTTACCTTAAAAAAACTCCCCGTATCCGATACTAAGTATTATTTATCCCTTAAAAAAATCCAACAACTAACATTCCAACTATGACTCAAACTACCGATCACCTCAGCCACCTCAACCCATCCCAGCGCCAAGCAGTCGTCCATTACAACGGGCCAATGTTAGTAGTAGCGGGCGCTGGTTCGGGGAAAACCAGAGCTCTAACTTACCGCGTAGCTAACTTAGTTCGCACCAACCGAGTTGATCCAGAAAATATTCTGGCGGTGACTTTTACGAATAAAGCCGCTAGGGAGATGAAAGAAAGAATTGAGAAATTGCTGGCGACTCAGCAAGCTGAAGCGGAATATGGCAAACCTTTGGCGGATTTAGCGCCGGAAATACAGACTAAATTGCGATCGCAAATTTACCAAAGAATTACCAAACAGATTTGGATGGGAACTTTTCACTCTCTGTGCGGCCGCATTCTCCGCTACGACATTGAGAAATATCAAGACGAAAAAGGCCGCCAATGGAAGAAGAATTTTTCAATTTTTGATGAGTCAGATGCTCAAACTCTCGTCAAACAAATTGTTACCAAAGTCCTCAACCTCGACGACAAGAAATTTGACCCGCGCAAAGTCCGCTATGTCATCAGCAACGCTAAAAATAAAGGTTGGTCGCCTCAAGAATTCCTAGCCGCAGAACCGGATTACAGAGGGCGCGTAATTGCCGATGTTTACAGCCGCTACCAAGATGCTTTAGCGGCCAACAACGGCTTAGATTTTGACGATTTAATTCTCGTTCCGGTTAAACTTT
>JARCMA010000079.1 GCA_030248405.1 Microcoleus sp. MP8IB2.171 | reverse complement strand
GTCTATAATTAACTAAATTCAAATCTTGACAAAAGCACAAGACAACGGAGGACACGACACTGCCGTGTCCCTACCCTGAAACGATCGCGATCGCTCTAGGAGAGATGTAAACATCGCCAGATTAACTGTAGGGAAACGGCACTGCTGTGTCCTGATTTCGGGTAATATCCTTTCCGGTTGCATCGGTATTGTTCAAGACTTTGGAAGGACTAAAGTCCTCACTACAAACCTTAGATTACATTCTCTCCAATACTTGAATTCCCAACAACTCTAATCCTAACTTCAGACTCCTCGCAGTCAAATCGCACAAAATTAGCCGCGAAGTCCGCAATGGTTCATCGGCTTTCAACACCGGACATTGCTCAAAAAATTGATTGAACTTTTGACTCAATTCAAACAAATACTGACAAATTCGATTCGGCAACAAGTCACCGGCAACAGCATTCACAACTTCATTGAACTGCAATAAATGCTTGGCTAATACTAACTCGGCATCTGATTGCAAAATTACTTTCGCACCAGCATCTAAGTTGTCAAAATTAATCTCTCCTTTGCGGCGAATTCCCTGGACGCGCACGTAAGCATACAGCATATAAGGAGCGGTATTTCCTTGCAAAGCCAGCATTTTGTCGTAACTAAAAATATAGTTACTGGCACGATTTTGACTTAAATCTGCATACTTAACGGCACTCAAACCAACTGTTCGAGATACGTTAGCAATAAATTCCTCAGTTTCCTGTCTTTCCTCTGTTTTTAATCTCTCTTCCAAATCTTGGCGAGTGCGGACAACTGCTTCGTCTAACAAATCCTGCAAGCGCACAGCTTCTCCTGAACGGGTTTTTAATCTTTTGCCTTCTTCTCCTAAGACTAAACCGAAGGGAACGTGGACAATTTCGACATCTTCAGGAATCCAACCGGCTTTTCTGGCTACTGCAAATACTTGGGCGAAATGGTTGGCTTGTCCTGAATCTGTGACGTAAATTATGCGTTTTGCCTTGTCGTTTTGGATGCGGTAGCGGATGGCGGCTAAATCAGTTGTGGCGTAGTTGTAGCCGCCGTCGGTTTTCTGCACGATTAGCGGTAATGGTTCGCCTTCTTTGTTGGTGAATCCTTCTACAAATACGCATTTTGCGCCGTCGCTTTCTACTAGCAAACCTAATTCGGTTAAGTCTGCGACTACTGCGGACAATAATGGATTGTAAAATGATTCGCCGCGTTCGGTTAGTTTGATGTCTAGTAAGTCGTAGATTACTTGGAATTCGCGGCGGGATTGATCGCACAGCAGTTTCCAGGCGCGGCGGGTGTCTTCTGCGCCTGCTTGCAGTTTTACTACTTCTTGGCGGGCGGTTTCTTTGAAGGTTTCGTCTGCGTCAAAGCGCTGTTTTGCTTTGCGGTAAAATGCGACTAAATCTCCTAAATCTAGCGCGTCTGCGGTGGTGAGGGCTTCGGGGTGAACTTCCCGCAGGTAGGCGATTAGCATTCCGAATTGGGTGCCCCAGTCGCCGATGTGGTTGATTCTGATTACGTCGTGGCCTTGAAATTCGAGGGTGCGGGCGATCGCATCTCCGATGATTGTCGATCGCAAATGTCCGACGTGCATTTCTTTGGCGATATTCGGGCTCGAAAAGTCGATCACCACTCTCTGAGGCGTTTTCACCGGTTCAATCCCCAAACGGGTGTCGGCGGCGATTGCACTAACTTGCGCTTCCAAATAAGCCGGTTTCAGCTTTAAATTGATAAAACCGGGCCCAGCGATTTCTGGGGTTTCGCAGATGTCGGCAATATCTAGGTTTTCGATGATTGTAGAGGCGATCGCCCGCGGGGGCTTGCCTAACTTTTTGCCCAAACTCATCGCTGCGTTGCACTGAAAGTCCCCAAACTTGGGATTACCCGCAGGGGCTAGCATCAGATCCGTATCGGCATAACTCTCGCCGAATGCGGAGGTGAAGGCTTTTTCAAATCTGGTTTTTAACTGTTGGGCGATCGAGTTCATCTTTAATATTTTGATTGGATGTTTATTTTAAACTCTAGATTAAGCACTTTTTGCCAATAATACTCTTACTACTTAGGTAATTTCCCTCTGGTTCTCTTCCTCTGCCCCTCTCCCCCTCTCCTCACCTACTAGGAAATTTTGTACTTAGCTTTGAGCTGCTGATGCGATCAAAATCACTGGCCGTGATAGCACAGACTACATTTTATCACAGTTGCGATCGCTACACAAATTAAAAATTATCACATCTAGTCAATGATCTCGATCGCTAGATCATTTTGTTAAATCGCTTACATTAAGGTATGTTAAAATTTTTTCAATGCACCCAAAAATCCTACGAAAGGAAGTAGTTATGTTATCTCAACCTATTTTTGGCGATCGTTCTCTGACTCAAGCCTTTTATCAAGCTGTAATCGATCGCTTCTACGACGGTTTCAGTCTCTCCACCCAAGCACTATTACGAGAGTGTACCCTCGGCTTCGCCCCTTGTCCCGATGGAGTCAAAACCTTTTTCATCATCGCGCCGAGTCTGGATGCAGCAGAGCAACTAATGGAAAAAATGGACAGTATTTTGGAGCGAGTTGCCGAACTCATGGCTGGAGTCGGACAAGTTGCCCTGTGCATAGTTCCCCCCGGCAGCGAAGCAGAGCAACCGGTAGATCTGCAAGACTTAGAAAAAGTTCCCCCGGATTGTCTGGCTTGCAAATTCTTTACAATTATATGGGCCGATGCTGCGGCCGATCGGTAAAATTGACAGTTAGCAACCAGCAACTCAACAGGGTTCGGCTGAACCTGTTCCCGTGGTGGCGCGGGGTAGATTGTCTGTTAGTTACAGTCCCTGGAATTATCGGGCAAAGCGTGCAGGTAATTAGATCGTTTGCAAGGTTGCACTCGCAATCCTTGGCAAGTGTTAAACAAGCAGGCAATATATATATCAAATGCCCGCTTGTCAGTCGCTCAGATTTTTACCTGCCGGCTCAAACAGCCGTGCATCTACTTTTTACATTCCCAATAAAGCCCACCAAAAAGCCGCATCAAGTCTCCTGGGTGTCTCGCTTCAAAAGACAGCAGCAGGAATTAGGCGGTATCGCTGGAAAATAGATTTTTGCGAAATATCTGCTGATGTTCAGAATAAGCAGAAATATTCTCAAAAATAGATAAGAGTTCCGCAGGTTGACCTCAGAAACAGGGTTTCTAGCCCCGCGCTTCATATTCGCGGTTCGCTGCGAACTTGACAGAAAATAGGCTGTTTGTGGGAGAGTCAGTCGATTTTAGATTTTAGATTTTAGATTTTAGAGGCGACCCCACGGATAAATGCGGGGGCTTGAGGATTTTAGATTTGAGATTTTGGATTGAT
>JARCMA010000582.1 GCA_030248405.1 Microcoleus sp. MP8IB2.171 | reverse complement strand
TTCCAATATAGAGCG
The DNA here is from genome assembly GCA_030248405.1 of Microcoleus sp. MP8IB2.171. Lineage (GTDB taxonomy): Bacteria > Cyanobacteriota > Cyanobacteriia > Cyanobacteriales > Microcoleaceae > Microcoleus. Next base: position 11,635 of record JARCMA010000582.1, on the reverse strand, counting down.
AAATTTGTATCTTAGCACCCAAATCTTAGAGATGCGTGTGCCGATGATAGTAGCGCTAAATATGATGGATGTTGCTAAAGACAGGGACATCAAAATTGATGTTAGCAAACTCGCAGAACGCCTCGGCTGTATGGTAGTGCCGATGAGTGCTGCGTCAAATGACGGATTGCCACTGCTGCGGGATGCTGTGAATAAGGCGCTACAAAAGCCGATCGTACCATCTGCATACGTCGCTTATCCGGCTGCGATCGAAGATGCGATCGCCCAACTCATCCCGCACATCGAAAAACACAGCCCAAATCGCAACGTCGATGCCCGCTGGACAGCCCTGAAGCTGTTAGAATATCAGGATGAAGTCGCCCCCGAACTCGCCAGTACAGAACTCGAAAAAATCGTCGTTCCGCACCGCCGCCGAGTCCATGAAACCCTCGATGACGACCTCGATATTATCATCGCCGACAGCCGTTACACCTTCATCCGCAACCTAACCCAAGGCGTCGCCGAATGTTCTAGGGAAGTCAAAACCAACGTTTCCGACAAAATTGACCAAATTGTTCTCAACCGTTTCTTAGGCATTCCCGTATTCTTAGCGGTAATGTACCTAATGTTCACCATTTCGATTAACGTTGGTGCAGTGTTTATCGACTTTTTTGACATCGCCTTGGGGACAATTTTTGTAGATGGTTTCGCTAAACTTTTAGAAAGTATCAGCGCACCAGGATGGTTGATTGGACTTCTCGCAAAAGGTGCTGGTGGTGGCATTCAAACCACATCTACATTTATCCCTCAAATTGGGATGATGTTTTTGTGTTTGTCAGTTTTAGAAGACTCCGGCTACATGGCACGGGCTGCCTTTGTTATGGACAGATTAATGCGATTTGTCGGACTTCCTGGTAAATCTTTTGTGCCGATGATGGTCGGTTTCGGCTGCAACATCCCCGGAATTATGGCGACGCGGACATTGGAAAATAAGCGCGATCGTACCATGACAATCATGATGAATCCATTCATGTCTTGCAGCGCCAGATTAGCAGTTTACGCCCTATTTTGCGGCGCATTCTTCCAAGTCGGCGGTCAAAACATGGTATTAGGACTTTACCTAATCGGAATTCTAGCCGCTGTACTCACCGGACTAATCCTCAAGAATACCATCCTCCAAGGAGAAGCCGCGCCTTTTGTTATGGAATTGCCACCCTACCACATTCCCAAGCTCAAAGGAGTGCTGCTGCGTACTTGGGACAGGCTGAAAGCTTTTATCACAAAGGCCGGAATTGCGATCGTGATCATGGTGGTTATACTAGGATTCATGAGCTCAGTGGGCACCGACGGTTCCTTCGGCAAAGACAACAGCAAAGACTCAATTCTTAGTGCAGTCGGCCGCGCGGCAACACCTGTATTTACACCAATGGGAATCACCCAAGAAAACTGGCCCGCCACCGTCGGTTTGCTAACAGGAGTATTTGCCAAAGAAGTAATGGTTGGAACCTTAGATTCATTGTACACCCAACTAGCAGACGAACAAAAAGCAGCCAGTGGAGAACCGGAGAAAGAAGAAGAATTTAGTTTCTGGGGAAATATCGGCAAAGCATTTTTTAGCATACCAGAGAATCTTACAAAGCTTCCCGGTCAACTTTTCGATCCCCTCGGCTTTAATTCTGCTAATATTACCGACCAAAAACAAGCGGAAGAAGACCAAGGTATCTCTGGTAGCACCTACGGACAAATGTCCCAGCGGTTCGGTTCCAATCAAGCAGCTTTTGCTTATTTGCTTTTTGTATTGCTGTACTTTCCCTGCGTCTCCGCAACGGCTGCGCTTTACCGCGAAACTAACTTGGGATGGACTGTATTCGCAGGCTTATGGACTACTGGTTTAGGTTACTGGGTTGCAGTCCTCTATTATCAAGTCGCGACATATGCAGAGCATCCAGAATCTTCAGTTATTTGGGTAGTGAGACTGGTAATAGCTATGGCGCTGACACTTGCGGGATTAAAAATGATCGGTGCAATACGCCCCAAGCGACGCGCAGCAATCAGTAGTTAGTTGACTGTTAACTGTTGACTGTTGACTGTTAACTACGTTTAAGAATCAAACAAAGGAGAAAAGCCATGATTTTAAGCGAAATCCAAAAATTTATTGCTGACAACAAAAGAGCCTCTATCGCGGATCTAAAAATCCACTTTCGCATGGATGGTGATGCTTTGCGCGGAATGTTAAATCGCCTAATTCGCAAAGGCAGAATTAGCAAAATGGCAGAAGCCAAAAAGTGCGGGGGGTGTGGCAGTTGCGCCGACGATGCAACGGAGATTTATGTATGGGTAAATCCTGGCGAGTCGGTGTCAGCAAAAGAGCCAGTTTCTGCAACTTGCCATTAAGTGATATTAAGTTTGTAGTAAGGACTTCAGAAATCAGGATACGGCAATGCCGTTTCCCTACAATTAATCGGGGTAGGGAAACGGCACTGCCGTATCCTCCTCGCGAGTTCATGATTATTTTGCGGTAGAGAAACGGCAATGCCGTCTCCTCTAATCAAATAGCTAACTGATATTCAATTCAAGCAACTGTCTTAACTCTGGCACAAACAAGCGGCTTCTTGGCTGCGGGCTTTAATCGGCAAATAAATCACAAACTCTGCTCCCTCACCTATTTCCGAATTCACTTCTATTTTCCCTTGATGCTTCTCGATAATCTGGTAGGAAATTGACAGCCCTAAACCAGTTCCTTTACCCACAGGTTTAGTCGTAAAAAATGGGTCAAATAGCCTATTGATTGCATCCGGATCAATCCCATTACCGTTATCTCTAATTTTCACCACCACTTGATTTACTCCTGCTATTTCTGTGATGATTTCAATCTCCTTGTTTCGCAGGTTTGGATTGCTCAACAGTGCATCAGCAGCATTGGCTATGATATTCATGAATACCTGGTTGAACTGCGACGGATAGCACTCTACCAAGGGCAATTTCCCATAATTTTTAATTACTTTAATCGCTGTTTTGATTTTGCTATTTAAAATTAATAGAGTGCTGTCAATTCCTTCATGGATATCGACTGGTTTCATTTCAGCTTCATCTAACCTAGAGAAGTTTCGCAGGGACAAAACAATTTGCTGAATTCGCTCAGTACCCATTTTCATCGAAGATAGTAACTTCGACAAATCTTCTGATAAAAAGTCGAGTTCAATTTCCTCGATGCAGTCTTGAATCGGCGCACTTGCATTCGGAAATTCCTGCTGGTAAAGTCCTACAAGCCTGAGCAAATCTTGAGTATATTGGTTAGCGTGACAGAGGTTGCCATAAATAAAGTTAACTGGGTTGTTAATTTCGTGAGCGATACCAGCCGTCATCAATCCCAAACTGGACATTTTTTCGGCTTGAATTAGTTGGGATTGGGCATTTTTCAACTCATGGAGCGTTTGTTGCAGTTGGTGCAACTGGATATTGAGTGTACGATCGCGATTTTCTACTTGTTCTATCATACAGTTGAAAGCTTCCGCAAGTTGACCTACTTCATCGCCGGAAGGAATGGGTACTTTACCAGAAAAGTATTCATTGCTTGCCATCCAATTCACGTTTTGAGTTAAATCTAGAATTGGTTTTCCGATGATTCGGCTAACTACAGCACCAACAATCGTGGCTAGAATTACTCCTGCCCAAAAGAAACTATCTAGCCGTTGAGATAAAGTTAATTGCGTTTGCTGCACTGTCGCCATTGGGTTAAACACAGCTAGAGCTATGCTATCGCCTATTTCGGATATTTCTACCGTTTTCATTATGTAAGACAGGCGCTCAATATCTATTTTAGTAGTCGATGTCTGTGGTGTAGGTTTTTTCCAAGATTTAGAGCGAATTTGGGGAAAATTAGTAGCAATTAATTCTCCTGATTTAAAGATAGCGAAGTAGTTTTTACTGTTAGTATCAATGTTGATATTATGCAATTGTTCGTCTGTCACTAAGTCACCGACGAGTACAGCACCAATTATCCTATTCTTGCTTCTAATCGGTGCAAATCCTACTAGCAATGCTTGCGGTTTGCCATCAATGCTGACGAAATTTGACTTTTCTAAGCCTTTAAGTGCTGAATTTATCGCTGCGCTATTGATTAACTTCTTATCTATGAGCGAATCTTCTCGCAACTCTGCTACCATTTCGCCCCGCCCGTCTACTACTTTGACTAAATCTAGTTTAAATGTGGTTTGTAGAGATAATATATCTTGACGCAAGATGTCTGTGTCTTTCTTTTCTACAGCGCGAATAACTTCTGGTTCTTCTGATAGTAGTTTGGCTTGCATTGTCAATTGAGTCGATCGACTTTTGAAGTCTCGCACGGCTAAAACTGCTTGGTTTTCAACTCGATCGCGCACTCCTTTTTCGAGAGTGTTGGCAAATCCAATTTTAACTGTGTGTATCACTAATAACAATAGAGTAACGGATACACCTAGAAACGGCACGATAATTTTGAGGCTCAGCGGTACTCGAAAGTACGGCGGGATCTTGGTTGAGCTGTTGTCACCCTCGATCGCACTTCTTAGATTTTTCATAATGAGTTATTAAAAATAATAGTCATTAATTTATAATAGTACATTAACCGTAAATTGTGATTTCTGGGAGCTGCTAGTGCAAATAATCCTTGATATATAAAGAATTTAGGCTGTAGTGAATTTTAGCAGTCTGGCGAGCAGACTGCTTTTAGTACCCAAAACTTGTTAGATATTTATCTTAATAGTTGCGATCTAGAATCTAGAACTTCAAGTCTAAAATCAGTTGCCGGCTGTGTAGAGATAGCCAAAAATTCAGTATTTCTTCGCCGACTTGTTCTGGATAAAAGTGATGGAAAAAATGCCTACCGTCTGGACATTCCCAAAAGCGATCGCCTTTTTTAAGAAATTTCGACCAGCGGCGTATGACAACAGGAGATACCACAAAATCTGTTTTGCTACTGCATATCAACAAAGGTACTTCTACACCTTCATCGCGGGAATTACTCATCCTAAATAGAGAGTGAGGAGAAGGAGAACAGGCTAAGTCATCCTCAAAATATGATATAAATTTTTGATGGATAATTTGATTTTGGAATCCCACCATATCGCCAACCATTTGAGTTAAAACTTGTTTGCTACTCCAGGGAAAAGTAGAAAGATAGGTATAGTAATGTGCTTGCCAATTAACAGCAGATGGCAAACCGACAGCTAAAAGTCCCAAAGAACTAACTTTGTGAGGATAGCGCCGCGCATACATTAAACCAACTAATCCGCTGGTACTGTGGCCTATTAAATGAATTGGGCGATCGCGCAATGTTAAAAAATCGTGCAAAAGCTCAACAGCCATATCTAAAGAGCAAGCTTCATCTTCAGTTTGTTCGTATTCCCATATTTGCACTGGTACAGAATCATTTAAGTAGGAAAGCAACGAGCGATCAAAGAATTGCAAACTCGGACTTACACTTAACCAAAGCACGTCATCTGAACTAAATTTCATTTATTTTAAGTTGGAAATCGAGTGATTAACAATCATAATTTATCTGCTAGATTTTCGGGGCGGGTTGATTGCGTTATTCAGATTTTCCCACATCATCCCATTACAAAACCCGCCCTATGTCAAGTCTATAAACTAAATTCTTTCTTGAGTTGAGATACCCAAGATTTGATGCGCGCTTTCGTCAGATCGGATTGGTTGTCTTCATCAATAGCAAGACCGATAAACTTGCCATTAACGACAGCTTTAGATTCATTAAAATCATAGCCCTCTACCGGCCACTGACCGACAGTTTCGCCGCCCTGTTCCGAAATTTTTTCAGCCAGAATGCCCATTGCATCCATAAAATTATCCGGGTAGCCTTCTTGGTCGCCAGTTCCCACATAAGCTACTTTTTTGCCGCTAAAATCAATGTCATCAAGTTCGGGAAAAAAACCTTCCCAGTCGCTTTGCAGTTCGCCAATGTTCCAAGTCGGACAAGCGATAATCAGACATTCATAGTCGGCAAAATCATCATTTTCAATGCTGCCTATCTCGTGCAAAGTTACGATATTGCCACCAAATTCATCTCGAACCATTTCAGCTACAGACTCAGTTTTTCCAGTTGTAGTTCCGTAGAAAAGACCAATTGCTTTTGACATTTTTACTCCGAATGTGAAATTTGATAGTGCTTGAGATTTATTTTTTTTGAGTCAGAACTTGGCATTTCTTGCCTGCAATTCAGACAAAACCAGTAGACGCGATGGTTGCCAACCTGAGAAATCAGGGAGTCAAGGCAGCAAGGACACTGTTTTTTCATCGGGTTAAAGTTGAAAATTCATTAACCAAGCTGACTCGCTCAGATCGGGGTCTGGTTCGCAGTCAATTAGTAACAGATTCAGCGTCGTTTGTACTTTGAGAGTGCGCGGGATGCCGGCGGGTACAAACACCAATACTCCCGGTGTTAAAGTGACTGTTCGATCGCATACCGTGAGAGTTCCCACTCCTTCTAAGACGGCGAGGGTTACATCTTTGGAGTTATCGAGGTCAGGTATTTCGGAATTTTTACCCAAACTCATCAGTTTTTGGCTGTCGGCTGGTTGTCCCTCGCTGATTTGCGAGGCTGACGCGGAAACTATTGCTGCTGTCACGGTGATTGACCTCCAGGTACTGTTAACTTCCGGCAGTTATTGCAATTAATATTCAATAAGCTACCATGCAATTCAGAGTAATTGTCAATAATTTAATATTAAGATTTGTTACACGAGGCTGTAAAACTAGGTGTAGACTCAGCACAAGCAGCCCAAAATTAACACGTGGCGGTGTTTTTGGACGCTCAGACAGCGCGGCGCAAGGGCTTAACTTGAAAAATAGTTGGTAATTTTTTGCAGTTACTTCTTGAAATTACGTTGTCGCGCGATCGCCAATATAGCAATTCTCAATTGCCCGCAATATAGTAAGGATACGGCGTCGTGCCTACGGAATATGTGTATTGCACTCAACAGGATAAGGTGTACCGTTGCGTGCGTACCCTCAAAAATGTAATAGAGGCGGGTTTTAGCCGGATTTGTCGATCGCACAAACCGCCCCTAATGACAAAGTTAACAGTCAACAATTAACAATTAACCGACTAATTCTTCGCCCCTACGCCAACATACATAATCGACGTATCCTCATTAATTTTGATTTTAAACAACCCAGACTTTTTGTAATCAACATAGTTAGCAAAATTAACTGTTAACAGTTGAGCTGCTTGTTTGAAAACTGCCCCCGAAGGAAATAGCTGCTTTCCACTTGTAAAATTCCCCCAAAAACCGTGTATCTGAGCTAAAATAGCGCCCATTTCTCCAAACATATCAAAACCTTTAATTTCAATCTTGCCGAAACCCGTATCGCGCATTACCACAGACAGTTCATCCGGGGTAATAAACTTTTCCCAATCGTGAACGCCCCGCTTAATTTCCTGCAAAATATTTTCCATCAGCCCAATCATCACAACTTGCGACGAAAAAGTTCGATTGATTGTGTCAAAAAAGAACAATCCCCCAGGCTTGAGAATTCTGTGAACCTCAGACACAACTTTTTTGTAATCGGCAACGTGTTCTAAAACATCCACGCAGATTACAACATCAAAGGTATTGTCTTCGTAGGGCATATTTTCGGCAAAACCTTGCCTGTAGTCAATCTCAAAACCGCTAGTAACTGCGTGATTTTGAGCGGCTACAATACATTTTTGCGATCGATCTATTCCAGAAACCACAGCGCCTCTCTCGGCCATAAACTCACAAGAAAAACCGCCGCCGCACCCAACATCTAAGGTTTTCAGCCCTCGCCAATTCGTCGCGTGTCTGTCGAAAAACTCAAATCTAGGTTTATTTAGATGGTATAAAGCATAAATTTTCGCATTTTCGTCCCACCAATTATCAGCATTTTCATCGTAAAATTCTAAATCGTTTTTTACTTCTGTTTTCGTCGGCACGATTTTTTTAGTCCTAATTAGTGGAAGATATAGATGCAGACGGCGGTTGAAACCACGTCTACAAAAAGGAAGTCTGCCTCCGCAGACTGAAGAAGATAACGTAATTTTAACCACCTTTTCTTCAACCCGCTCTTCTAGGGTTTAGTTCGTATAGACGCGGTTTCAACCGCCCGGTATTCTTGATTTTATAGGAATGACGCCAAAAAAACCAATTTCTGTAGAAAATCGGATGTTTCGTGACGAGTTCACAGGCAGACACCGGGTTTTTGAATCTGTGCGCGTAAGTTCTATTTTCTCGTGAGTTGTGAATCGCCACAGTTGTTTATTATAATATCTTTGGCATAAATTTCAACCAGATGGATCGCGTTTCTATTATCATCCCCGCCCTCAACGAAGCGACTTGTCTGGAACGCACCCTCCGCCAACTCAGCATCCTTAATCCTCCCGCTTGGGAAGTGTTGGTGGTAGACGGCGGCAGTCAAGATGACACAGCGGCGATTCCCTACGGGATAGCTGCGCTTCACGCACTTTCCGCCGGCATCCGTGTTATTTCTAGCAGTATAGCCGGACGTTCCGTGCAAATGAACTTAGGTGCAACAGCCGCCACCGGGGAAATTCTGTGCTTTCTCCACGCCGATACTTTAGTTCCCAACGACATTGTAGCAGTTATCCAGAAAACATTGTCCGATGCCGAAATTGTCGGGGGCGGGTTTATCTCTCTGATGGCTGGTTCGCAGCAAACAAGATGGGGTTTTTCTCTCCACAATTACCTGAAAACTTATTACGCGCCGCTGTTATTTCGACCTCATTTATTTTTCAAAGGATTACGCCTACTGTTTGGCGACCAAGTTATTTTTTGCCACCGTACCGATTTCTGGGAATGCGACGGTTTCGATGCCGCGCTGCCAATTATGGAGGAAGCGGATTTGTGTTTGAAGTTAGTGCGACGGGGGAGACTTAAGTTAGTCAATCGGGTAGTGGAAAGTAGCGATCGCCGAGTGGCGCATTGGGGCGAATTTAAATCAATTTGCATCTATCTTGCGATCGGTTTTTTGTGGGGTTTTGGCGTTGATCCGAAATATCTCAAGCAGTTTTATGAAGACATCCGCTGAAACACAAAATTTGATTAAATTCCCAAAATGTACTGCCTGTAATTTTTGGGTAAAACTTTTTCCAACAGGTAAATAATCGCCAAACAAGCGAACAAAGTCCCCGTAACTAAAAAGCCGAGCTTCAGCAGCGGATTTACCGGATCAATAAACTTATAAAACACTAACAAGACATATTTCACTACTGTCGAATCCAGCAGATATATAGGGAATGAGTAAGCAGCCAATATTTTGACTAACCCAGACACTCTACTGGGAAGTGCGATACTCTTAGAAAATGCGAGGATCGATAATACGAACAAAATAGCGTATCCTTGAGCAGATAGTTTAAAAAACGATCGGAGAAACCATGCCTCCGAATCAACTCCACTTTTTAGGTAAAATTCCCAAATGCTAGCTATATAAAAAAGGATCGTTGCCCCTAAAATTGGCATTTTTTTCCGTTCGAGAACGGGTTGAATTCTGTCATACGAAGCGCCCAAAAATAGACCTGTTGAAAATGGTAAAATCCAACTGAAAATCCAGCGCTCCATCAAAGGTAGAGGTATTGATATGTATTTGAGAGCGGTTAAGTAGAAGAAGATTGTAAAAATTGTTTGAATTGTTAAGCCTAAGACCAAAACTTTTCTGGGTTCTAAAAATCTTAATTTCACGAGAAGCCACCACCAGCCGTAGCATTGAACAATCACAACGATGAAGTAATAGGGAGGCATCACTGAACCCGTCAAGATATCTCTGAGTAATGAAAGTAAATCAAATTTTTGGATTTCTCCCAAATTATTTAAGATGTACAAAGCTACTGACCAAAACAGATAAGGGGGTATAATTTTTGACAGTCTTTTTTTGACTACCAGTGCGGGATTATGTTGATTTTCCAGTTTGTTGGTGAGAAAAAAACCGCTCAACAGTAAAAATGCAGGTACGCAAAATAGTTGAAATGTATCGATCGCCACAAATAGAATTCTGCGATCGCGAAATGCAAAGAACCCAGCATGAGTAATCACAACACTGACGATCGCTAAAGCTCGGATCAAATCAAATTCAGCGAACCGATTAGAAACTTTTTGCATGGTAAAAATTAGATTGTAAAAATTGGAATCAAGTTAGGAATTTTTTGTCGGATGCCAAATCCCGGTTTGCCACCCCTTTTATCATTCGGCGGTTGAAACCGCTGCATAGAGTCAAAGGAAGTCCGAGCACAGGGGGACTAAGAGATAAAGGGGGTCTTTAATCCGGATTTGGTATGAGGAGTATAATAGCATAAAAGGTTATATTTGCTCCTATCTTCACAAAACTTATGTCGGCCCAAATAAGTCACCGAGTGCTGGGATTGAGGAAGAAAGACTATAGAGACTATTGCGAAAAAAAATCTACCTAAATTAGGTAGACTTTTAGAAATGTTCAAGCAATGAGTTCACTGTGGGCTAACCGTTTTTGTGATGGATGTGCGACGCAGAAACACTATCCAACTGATCGCGCCCGTTGCGGATCACGCGCAGCATATCGCTCAACTTGTGCTCGATATTATCGAGCACTTGGTCGGCATAATCATCGGCTCCGTTTTGAATTTCCTCGCATTCAGCCATCGCCCTGACTCTCATCTCTTCCAATTCCTCTTGAGCCTGGTAGCGAATTTGTTCGACTTCCGCCAGCGTGGCCTGCTGAATTGCCTCGCAGTCGAGCAAAACTTGCTGCCGCAACTGATCTGCCTCTATCTTCGCCTGCTGAAGCAGTCCCATATCGTTTAAAATTTCTGCTGCTCTCTGTTCTGCTGCTTCTATCACTTCCTGAGCGTAAAGTTCCGCCTCTTGAAGCAAGTCGTCCTTGTGCCGGATGATCGTCTCGGCTTCCCCAAAGGCGATCGGCAAATTTAGCCTCACCAAGTCTAACTGATCGAGCAACTGTTCTTCATCCACCAGAGTGCGTCTGGTCATAGGAATTCGCGGGCTGTCGAGAACAATTTCCTCAAGCCTGTTCAATTCCCGCTGGATGTCTACTCCTGCGGTTCGGGTGGGGTCTCCGAAGGCGGCTGTGTTCTGAGGGGGTTCGTTCTCAGTGCCGCGTCCGGTAGTGTCGGGTTCGATGCGAGTTGGTTCCTGCTGGCGTAACATTTGTAAATATCTAGGGCGACGTGTTTCGGAACAAGATGATCTACGGAGCCACCAAACTTGGCTATTTCTTTAACTACACTACTACTTAAAAAGCTGTACTCGTTGGAAGTTGCCAAAAAAACTGTTTCAATTTCACCCAGAAGGGTTTTATTGGTGTGGGCCATCTGGAGTTCCATTTCAAAATCTGTTAATACCCGGAGCCCCCGCAGCAGCACTTTGGCTTGTCGAATCTTAGCATAGTTTACTGTCAAACCTTCAAAACTGTCTACTTCTACATTTGGCAAGTGTTGGGTAGAGCGCAGGATCTGCTCGATCCGTTCCTCTACGGTGAAGAGAGGGGTTTTGCTGGGGTTTCTGACTACTGTAACAATTACGCGATCGAATAGTTTAGATCCCCGCTCGATAATGTCTGCGTGACCGAAGGTAATGGGGTCAAAGCTGCCTGGATAGATTGCAATCACGAGTTTGGCCAGAGAGTGGGGGAG
>JARCMA010000581.1 GCA_030248405.1 Microcoleus sp. MP8IB2.171 | reverse complement strand
TATCGTTGGCTAACACTCCCTCAGCAACCGGCACATTCAGGACTTTACCGTGCAGGGTTTTGTAATTGTCACTTATTGCGAACGGTGGATTATTTGTGATGTTAATCACAAATGTCTGGTTTGCCGAAGTATCCAGGCCGCCGAAGTCAGTTCCGCCACTGTCTCTGAGGTTTAGAGTGATATTGGCAGCGCCAGTTGCACCTCCCGCCGGCGCAAAAGTCAGTTGTCCTAAAGAGTCGATCGCCGGTGGTACACTAAACAAAGCAGCATTGTCATTCCCCACCACTTGAAAACTAACAGTTTGAGCCGACTCGTTGGCGGGGCCTGGGGAAATGCCTGTGGCCCATCCAGCAAAGGTTTGCGGGCCTGCGTTGTGGCTGGCGATGGGATCGACCCCTTTAATAAACGAGGGTACGTCGTTAACAGGATTGACGGTAATTGTAGCCGTCTCGCTTTCGCTGCTAAACGGCGATGTGCTGCCGTTTTCCGATATGTTTACCCCCGTTGTGCCGCTAGCAATGTTATCACTTGTATCCCAAGCCCGGAAAGTTAGGCTGGGCGACGTTCCAAAGTAATCTTGATTCGGTAGGAAACGAATCCTCGGTTCTGCGCTTTTGACTGCTACGTTTTTCAATTCAAAACTGGCAGATGCAGAGGTAGTGTCATCCCCAAAAAACAGAAAATTGGGAGTTTTATAGGGGTTTATCTGGCCCGTGAAGCTAGTATAGTTTCGCAGGGGACGGTTGTTGAGAATTGCAGTGCCGTTGCGAAACAGCGTGAAGTTGTCGCCTAAAACTGTGAGTTCATAACTGGCTAGTTGGGTTGTATTGCCAAACCAGCGATCGAGAGAAGTATTGGCAATATCATGAGTAAAAAGCGGGCCCGCATCGGCAATTCCATCTTTTTGCACCCAAATTTCGTTGTCCCAAAAACCAATTTCTACCCCTTTTTGACCGTCGGAACTAATAGCTACAAGGCTGAAACCTGCGCGGTCTGAAAGAGTGTCTCCGTTTTTGTCGCTGTCGGCAAAGGTGTGACTCTCGCTGTTAATTTTGACATCAAAACGAATGTTGTAACCTAAAGTGCGATCGAGAACTGGCACCGCCGCAGCTTTGGGGGTAAAAGTAACACTTGTTAAAGTTGGAGGAAAACCGCTAAAGACAGGGACAGGAATGTGAGTGCTATAACCTGCATAAATACTTTGATTGGCAAGGCTGTCGAGGGTAGTCGAACCACCATTTAAAGTTTGAGTAGCAACAACACCACCCAAAGGATTAGCCTGATTAACATTTCCTAAAGCCATCCAAGGTTGGCTCGCCGGTGGAGTTTCCAATTGACCTGCGTACAGAGATGTCGAGCCCAGTAGCGTGGCGTTAGTATCAGAAACAGCACCAAAAGGCGTCCAAGAATTGCCGCCGTTGACGGAGTATTGCCAAGCGCCATTACTGTTGTCTGCGCCAGTTACAGCAATACCTTGAGGGTCACTATTAATATCAGTAACTAAACCACTGATTAAGGTAGAAATTGGCGTGTCCGTGTTGCTTGCTGCTGGGATATCTTCATTAATAGCTGTCAGTGTTGGGAAACCGGCATTGTTTAAAACAGGTGCAGCGTAGTGACTACCTAAATCGCCTACTGTATTTTGGGGAAATCCTTGCCATTGCAGGCTCGGATCGAAGGTATCATTAGGATTTGGATCGCCATCGGTGACATTTCGATTGCGGCGCAGGGTGTTGTCTGCCGTACTGATAAGTCCTGTTCCCCATTCTGTACCCGGATCGACTCCAATTTGACCGATCGAGTCTACAACTTGACCTCCAGTTCCCCCTTTTCGCAGTACAATTGCATCGTTGCCGTTGTACCAGTCAAATTGATTTGTATCAGTTTGGTCGGCTTGGTCAAGGATCGCTTGAAAAGTCCCGTTATTTAGTGCTAGAACAAACACATCGCCAACAGCTACCGTTCCCGTTAAAGAAAAGGTTTGTGTGGGAACACTGTTGCCATTAAAATATGTTTGTACAACATAATTTCCTGTTGATAAGTTAATTGGCGCTGTAGTACCGTTGTATATTTCTAAAGCTTTATTATTGCCGCTACCTTCTACATATTCAGAGAAAAATACATCTAATGATGGCATGACGATGAGATAATGAAAGTAAAATTTATACATAAATTTTACTTCTTTATTATTTGGGTGTCAAGTAGTTTTTTTCATATTATTAATATAATTACAAATCGGTAGAGCGAGGCACACCCCACCATTGGTGTCAACTTAAGCCGAAAGCTGGCAGGGGTTTCATTCCTGGCCGCGACGGTCGGTTTAACATTAAGTTGACACCAATGAATACCTTACAGATCGGCTCAATATCATGCAGAATATTCTTGCAACCAAGTCAGCAAATCTAAAATACTCGTGAAATCAAACATCGCCTCTCCTAAGATTGACTACCAAAAGTTCTTCTGCTACCAATCCCTTCTGAATTGCGAGCACAGCAGCTTGAGTGCGATCGCGCACTTCTAACTTTTGCAAAATCGCGTGAACGTGCACCCGCACAGTCCCCGGAGCAATGTACAATATTTGTGCAATCTCCTGATTGCTTTTCCCACCAGCAACTAAAGCCAATATTTCCTGTTCTCGCTTCGTCAGCGGATTGTCTAAAACTTCCGATTTTCCCCCGACTTTCACAGGTTCGGGATTAGCAAAAACCGCCCTAATTTCCGCAGTTGCCGCCTTATCCCACCAGGAAGCGCCCGACGCTACCGATCGAATTGCCAAAACCAAAGTTTCCGCCGCAATTCCCTTGAGACAATATCCGTGAGCTCCCGCAGCCATCAACCTTTCAATTAACGATTTTTGGGAATGGGATGTTAAAATTAAAACGGGAATTTCTGGATGTCGCTGTTTAATTTGGCGGCACGCTTCAAGGCCACCAATTCCCGGCAAACCGACATCCAAAACCACCACATCCGGCAAGTATTCCTGAGTCAATTCTACCGCAGTTTCGCCATCTTCCGCCTCGGCAATTATTTGCAAGCAACTTTCCTGCTGCAATCGAGTTTGCAGTCCCAACCGAAACAGTTCGTCGTCTTCAACTAGGAGAATTCGTAAGGGAGAATTAGGTTTCATTGGCGGAGATTGCTGGTAGTCGGAATCCAAACAAAGCACCGTGGGGCAATTTGTTTTCTGCCCAAATTATACCGCCGTGCGCGTCAATAATTTGACGAGATAAGTATAATCCCAATCCCGATCCTTTGGCTTGGCGATCGCTGTGTCCTTGATAAAAACGCTCGAACAAGTGCGGTAGTTCCGAAGCGGTAATTCCCAACCCGCTATCGATCACTTTCACCACTTGATAACTCGAATAAGATTCCATCACAATTTCTACTTTGCCACCTCGTTGAGAATGGTTGATGCCGTTGGTGAGCAAATTAGTAAAAACGCGCTGGATTTGGACAGCATCGCCATTTACCCACAAAGAACGACGAAAATCCGAGTTTCCGTAACTGATACTTATATATACTCGGCGCGCCGCCGATAAATCTGCGAGTGTGGCGATGACTTCTTCGGCTAAAGCTACTAAATTTACAGGAGCAAGTTGCAGTTTCAAACCTTCAGTATCGTTGCGGTAAACATCCAACAGGGTTTCTACTAATTGTAGCGACATTTTGTGCGATCGCGCCATTGTTTCGAGAACCTTTTGCTGATGGGGAGTGACATCGCCAAATTTGGCCGATTTAAAAGCTTTAATTGTTTCTATTGCCCCCAGCATCGGCGTTTTCAAGTCGTGACTCAAAGTAGACACAAAATCCTCTCGGATGCTGGCTAACTGCTGCTGAGACTGTAACTGAGCTTTGGCGATCGCGATCGCCTCTTGGTACTGCTGATTGCGATCGCTCAAATATCCCGTTACTCCCAAAGCCATAATTGCGATCGCTCTATTTGCAAAAGTTGCTAGGGCGATCGTTTCTCCAGGAGGAACAAACAAATTTAACAGCGTCAAAGCAGCCGCTACCAGCGTAATTTGCAACTTACCCAAGCGACTCAAGCGCGAATTTGCCAGTATAATCGGCCCCGTGTACAAGTATCCAAACAGATACTCCGAGGGAGTGCTAAATTCCAGCGCGATCACAATAGCAAACAAAATGGCGATCGACCACCTTCCGCGCAAATACTTTTCTTGAAGTAGTACATTTTTGGGGATTTTTAATAAACTTTTAAACATTCCTAATCAATCCATTTTCAAATAACTAGGACTTACGAAATAGTAGTCAGAAACCGGGTTTTTTACGACAAAACTGCACTCTAGCCTTTGATCCCGCTAAAAACCCAGTTTCTTTGGTCTGATTGCGTAAGTCCTGAAATATTCAGTACATTGTCCCGCAAAAAACAGCGTTTACACAGCATCTATACCTGCAAGTATAGATATTTAACATCATCTAAACATTCGCCTATTAGTAAAAGTATATGGCAGACAAGCATAAATCCTAAACAGTAACTTATATCTTAAGACTGATTATCAAACACCCAAAATTTCTGTAGAGTAATCAATAAAAGTAAACCTAACCTTGCGGCCTACGGGAGTCGTTCATGAGCTTTGCAGAACCAAAACTCATTCAAGTACCGATCCAATTCAACAGCAGTTATTGCGGCATAGCACTAAGTGCCATACAATTGCCCGATAACTGCTATTGCTTGGGATTAACAAGAGAAAACCGATTAATTATAGCCCAATACGGTTTACTTAAGACGATCCCCCCTAACCCCCCTTAAAAAAGGGGGGGACAAGAATGCCCTCAAAGTCCCCCTTCTTAAGGGGGATT
>JARCMA010000580.1 GCA_030248405.1 Microcoleus sp. MP8IB2.171 | reverse complement strand
AAACTTAGGGCTGGACTTAAACCTTGAAAAAATAGTCCAGCATATAGCCAGCAAGGGTTTCGGAGACTCGGTTAGATCTAAAACTGTCCGAAGTATTGTTATCAATGATCCAGGGTAAGCTCATCTAACGATCTTTTGTCACTCTGGATAAAATCAAATAACTGCATACCAACTTTATTCAGAGTCAAATGTTGTATACCCACCAAATTTATTCATCATATTTAATAGTTCTAGAAATCCGGCTTTTAAGCTAGGAATATCAAAAATCAAGAGCCAAGGCTTGAGGAAAATGAAAAAGACATAGGGTTGAATTATGAGGCGTAAATTATTTAAAGTAGATTTCCATCCTCCACTAAAATCCCATTACTTATGCTCACTATATTTTAATACTTCTTTAGATACACAGGGTGTTGGAACGCAATTTAAGCTCTGGGATTTCTCGTCAACACTCTCGTGTGCAAATTGATTATTTCTCTGGTTAGCCTGTAAGCTGCACCTGCAAAAATGCACAACTAACTATTTCCCACCACTTTTCTATCGGCTAATAATTTGTTACCCGAAAATCTGCCCAGCCTAGTTCATTTTTAGCTTATTTAAATCCGTACTCAATCCAATTCCTAAAACCATAGTGCTTGCCAATACTCGAATGTAAATCTCCGGGCAAGTTAGTCATTAAGTACCAACTATTAATTTTTCGCTCCCGGAAAAATCATTGGTCATCTTCCACTATCTAACACCTATAGAGTTAGGACAAATGATTTTTTGAATATATCTTGTCTGTTCATTAGTATTAGAAAATACTCGGTTAAATGTTTGCCAGTCACTGTAAGTAACTTCTTCTTTGTTCAACCAAGCTTTGTGCTGGTGGGGTACTACCATACATTTTAAGTATTTGAGGACTTCAGGATTATTATACTATGGCTAAAGTGATGAAAGAGCGCTACTTCAAAGATGGAGATTCGATAGAGGTTGACCACATCATCCCCAAATCGAAAGGTGGAAGGGAATCGTATGATAATTGGCAATTACTCCATCGACATTGCCACGACACAAAAACTGCGAATGATGGCAGTCTTGGTAACAAATCTAGCTGCAAAAGTGCTAAACCTGAGCCACCAGTGGAACCAAACTTTTGGGTTTGGGAAAACGATATGTTGGTAATGACCTACTGATGACAACAGCCGTTTTATTGAGGAGCGGAATGATGGGAAACTATCACGTTCTGTTTTGGAGAGCAGTGGAGGAGGCGACTCCTTCACTGACTTTAATTATCCTGAAAAAGGGAATGAAGATGCTAGGGATGGAGGGGCAAAACGGTATCTCTGGGCAAGAGGAATCCGCCTCGAAAGAGGGAAAGCGTGGGGAGAATACCCCCTCTACTATTGACGATGCACCCTGAGATAGCAAGTGGACTTCGATGAACCATGAATTAGAATCTCCTTCCGCGACGGTCGGGGAGTATGTCACTGCCCGCGCCTTGCGACCCACCAAGCAATCTCACGCACTATTCCCCTTCCCCTATCTCCTTTGGGGCTAATCGCAGTTTCCGTAATTTATCTTAACTATAAAACTCAAAACTCAAAACTCTTCCCCAGCCCCTATCTCCCTTCAGACAGAGGGAAGCCTTCGTGATTTCCCTTATTATAAATATAAGGTTAACTTCTAAGTACCCTATGTTAAAAATAAATTTTGCACACAATAGGGGAAAAACTAATGAATACTCAAGAAAACGCGATCCACACGGGCAGCGAAAATCAAGTCACGCTACCAAAATCTAGGGAAATATTGCTCGGGGAGGAAACAGAAAAAGCCCTCGGTCAGCAAAAACAAGAAGATGCTCAAACTATGCGCGCTGTCGAACAGTTGAAAGAAGAACTTCAGCACAAAATAGATGAAGAATGTCATCACCAGGTAGATTAAAACTAATAGTTTTTTTTAGGTGTGGGTAAAATGTGGTCTTGCCCACACTCGCATTGGGAAGGCAGAAGGCAGAAGGCAGAATTAAATAAAAAAATTAAAATTAAATTTTTTGGTGGCTCAAAAAAAAGTCTTGGGTGTACGGGTGACCATACACCATTTTTTTTAACATAACTACTTCATTGCAACCAGCATAAAAGGTAAAAAAACAAAAATTAAGTAGGAAAGTGGCAGTTGCTTCAAGACCGAAAATACCTGTTCCATATTCCCTATTCCCTATTCCCTATTCCCTATTCCCTATTCCATTTGTTATTCATTCTTTCTTCCTAGAGGTAGAGTGCAACGCAGCTCCTAGTTACCTATGATGAGTTTAAGTAAAAAATGTCAAATTAGATACAGATAGGGAGAAAACCATGAGCACTGAAGATAGAGCAAAGGCAACTGGCAAAAACATCGAAGGCGCTGCTCAAGAAGCCCTAGGCAATGTTACTGGCGATCCGAAAGATAAAGCAGAAGGCAAAGCCAAGCAAAAACAAGCTGAAGCTGGTCACGCGATCGAAGATGTAAAAGATGAGCTCAAAAAGAAACTAGACTAAGCCTCATCCTAATTGAGAGGGTCAATCAACCTGACCCTTTCAAGTATTCAACTTGTTTTCAGAACGGAGGAAAAAAGGTGAGTTTATTGCAGCAGAGTCGCAAAGTAATTGCGGGCTTACTCTTGGTTTTAATGCTGGCTGTTACGACTGCCTGCGCGCCCAGCATTTCAACCCAAAAACCGACTGATGTACCTGTAGCAATTGGCGGCAGTCAGGGTTATTACGCACAGCTAGAACGTGGCAATACCCCCGCAGGTCAAGATTTTGGTCAATGGGTAACAAAGACGGCTCAGGGCCTGGTTCAGGATGCTTACGTGCGTGACAATAATAAATTGGGAGTTGTAATTACCCCGCAAGTCCGCCCGACTGAAGTGAAAGATTTGGCGAAATCTTTAGCACAAGGTTTTCACCGCAATTTCCCAAATCAGGATGTAAGTGTTTTGGTTTACGCTCCTGACAAAAAACTGATTTTGACTGCTAAGTACGACCAGCAATCAAATCAGATTGAATACAAGTCTTGACCTGGTTAGCAAGCTTAAATGATAGCCGCGTGGCGGTTTAATATTCCGCAGTTTTTTGAAGGCGAAACCAACTCAATTTAAGACTGAAATGTTGTGTAGATTGGAAGAGAGTTACCATGAGTAGCAGCGATAATTACAAGCGTCAAATCATGAACGATTTAGCCCAGGGCGATCGAGAAATGATGCCGGAGACAACTGGTGAAGATTACGAAAACTTTGACGATTTTGCTCAGAGAACTTCGCCTGCTCAGCGGAAACAATTATTCGGGCGTTCCCTGAATCACGACTCCCTCCCGCCGGCTCAGTTGGAACCGGAATTGCAAAAGGCGATCGCCCAAATTAAGCCAAACGAACGTGACGATGTAGCACGGGAATTCTTCAAGCATTTGGGCAAGAGAGGATTGGACGATCGCCAATTGGAAAAGCAGCTAGGACTTTCTACCCACCACGCCAGCCGCATGAATGCTGACGATGTTACCAAGCTGGCCTCGTTTACCTATCACAATCACCCAGATATTTTCCGAGAAGTGCTGGCTGAACAGCCGAGTTTGATGAAGTTTTTGGGAAATCCCGTTGTTGTGGGTATCTTGGGAATAGTTGCGGCTAAATGGCTCAACAACCGAAAATAATCTGGGATTCAGACAAGCTTAAAAGCTGATAATACGTGCAGCAAATAAAAGGACGATCGCCGGGGCGATCGTCCTTTTATATTTTATATCTAGTCCTGTAAAATAACCGTGATCGTGTTTGTCGTTAAGACTTTAGTCCTCAGAATCTGATCAGGACTAAAGTCCTCACTACAAACCTTTTTTATTGGGTCGTTTGAGGCAAATTTATATTATATTAAATTCTCATGATTTAAATCTTAATTATTAGGTTAGTAGGTGTTCGGGTGATTAATACCCCAGGCAAATGACCGACTACGAATTACCGATTGCCAATGGCTAATTATTGCTCAAAGCTAAAAAAAGCTGTACAGCAGTCAACAGCGGTATACCTGACACTCCGCAAAATTAAATGTAGGATTAAGTGTTGCTGTGAATCAGAAAAAAAAGATGAACGTATCCACTATTTGGCGAAAACTCCGCAGCCAGCAAGCCTTCTGCTTGGCTGTACTCCTGGCAGGTTGCCTGGTATTTATCGGTTGTTCCCCCGCGCAGTCAGGGGCTGGCAATTCAGTCGATCCCAAGTTGAAAGAGCAAGTATTGCAGATTATCCGCGAAAACCCGCAAGCAATTTTAGAGTCGGTACAAGCGTACCAGCAACAGCAGCAGCAGTCTCTCAAAGCAGCGCAGCAGTCATTTTTGCAGGAGATGAAAACTAATCCCAAATCTTCGATCGGGGATTCTCCGAGCACGGGATCACCTTCCCAGCAAATTGTACTTTTAGAATTCTCTGACTTTCAATGTCCGTTTTGCGCGCGCGCTCACGATACTGTCAAGCAGTTTATGGCAAAACACCAGGACAAAGTTACTTTAGCTTACAAGCATTTTCCCTTGACTTCTATTCACCCTCAAGCCCTGCCAGCAGCTAAAGCAGCTTGGGCTGCCCAACAGCAGGGCAAATTCTGGGAATACTACAGCGCTTTGTTTGAAGGGCAGAAAGAGTTAGGCGAACCATTGTACGCATCGATCGCCCAAAAGCTCAATCTAAAATTAGATAAATTCAACACCGATCGCAACAGCCCCGCTGCCGAAGCCGCCATTGGGAAAGACGTGCAACTTGCTCAACAACTGGGCATTGAAGGCACTCCATTTTTTATTATGAACGGCCAAACTTTCTCCGGGGCGATCGAGCTTTCTGAAATGGAAAGCATTCTCGCTTCTGTGTCGAAATAAGTAATTCCTGACTCTTGGAAACCGAGTCTAAAAATTCGTTCCCAGCCTGCTTGGGCTGGGAACGAGAAAAACCAGAAAAACTCGAAAAATCTTTGATTAAACCGCAGCCAACTCTGGAGTCGGACGCTTGCTGTGGCGGATACCCTCGATCGCCCCTGCGTAATCCTTCGCCTTAAACACAGCAGAACCAGCGACGATCGCATTTGCGCCCGCTTCCAGAACCTGCCAAGTATTGTTCCCCTTCAAACCGCCATCTACCTCAATCCAAGGATCGAGGCCCTTGTCGTCGCACATTTTACGCAACTGGCGAATTTTCGGCAAAACAGCCGGGATAAAACTTTGACCGCCAAAGCCCGGATTGACGCTCATAATCAGCACCAAATCGCACAGTTCCAGCACGTACTCGATCAACTCCAGCGGCGTCGAAGGATTCAGAACCACACCAGCCATTTTGCCCAATTCCCGAATTTGGCCGAGAGTGCGGTGCAAGTGAGGCGAAGCATTATGCTCGGCGTGAACCGAAATAATGTCAGCACCAGCCTTAGCGAAGTCCTCGACGTACTTCTCCGGCTCCACAATCATCAAGTGGACATCGATCACCTTGGTAGTAACAGGGCGAATTGCCTCAACAATCAGCGGCCCGATAGTAATATTAGGAACAAAGCGACCGTCCATCACATCTACGTGAATCCAGTCAGCCCCAGCTCGATCGACAGCCTGAATCTCTTCTCCAAGACGGCTAAAATCGGCTGATAATATGGATGGAGCAATAACGATTGGTTTTTGGGATTGGGTCATGGCTAAGTCTGTTCTCCTGTCTGCTGTGCTGTATCCAGTTTATCAAAATACGAGTCTCCGGGTCGAAAAGTTGCCCACGATCGGTCGCGAGATTGGGAGGGCAGAAAAATTTTGCCTCTGACAGACAAGTTTGGCGATCGCGCACCAGCCCCGCTCTCCGAATTTTGGTTTAGGAGAGCAATTTTCCCTCTAACAAATAACTTTTGTGCAAAATGCGACCTTCTGCAAATTTTGAGTAGCGAATTATGAAAAATACAGATCCCTTAGAAAATCCTGAACTCGATCGTGCCAGTCTGTTTGTATTAATGATCCCCGTCATCGGCTTTTTCCCCGCCCTGTGGACTCTTTACCGCCGTCAGGGTAGTCCCGAACGCAAAGCCATCAGCCGCTTGGCAATTGCCCTTGCTTTTAGTTGGCTCTTAGGACATATTCTTTTAGAAGCTGGAGCGATTTCTGCGGAATCTCCGACACTTCCCATGTTATTAATGAGTAGCCTGCTAACCACCAGCTATTTCATCGTTGCTCTGGGACTGATGGTTCGCCTCTGGAAGCGTCAACCGCTATGGTTGCCCGGAATTAGTCGCGTAGCCGAGCAAGTAGTAGGCAAACATTTATCATAATTTAGGGTTCTTTTAAGCCCCTACCCTATTGATTGAGTGCGTCTTCAGCTTGATACTACATATTGCCATTATCTTTTTTATTTTTGTTGTGTGTGAGGAAGCCAGTGCCAGCTCAAAAAATTCCTAATCAAGACCCTATCCAACAATCAACTGCTCAACCTGCAACCAAAAAAGCTTCCCAGCCCCATCGAGGCCGCTGGCTGGGTTTTGGTTTTGGTTTGGCTGGAGTAGCCATGCTCTCAGCCACAGCCGGAGCATTGCTAGCCGTCTCCCTTTCTACAACGCCGCTTCAGCAACAAAAGTTGAGCCCTGAAGAAGCAGCAGTATTTTCTCAAGGCGACATGGCAAAGCTCAACATGAAAATGCCGGAGCTGACTCGGCCAGTTAATATTTTAGTTTTAGGACTTAAAGTTCTGACCTCTGACATCGAAGGAAGTGCCAACAAAAATGTCGGATACGAGGTTTGGGAAAACTCGTTTAAGGGGTTAACCGATACCATGCTGTTGGTTAGGTTTGACCCTCAAAATAAAAAGTTAAGCGTGCTTTCCATTCCGCGAGACACCCGCACCTATGTTGAAGGCAGGGGTGTCGTGAAAATCAACGAAGCTAATTACTACGGTGGCCCGGCTTCGTCAGCGAAGTCAGTCAGCGGACTCCTGGGCGGTGTGGGAATTGACCGCTATGTCACAGTTAATATTCATGGCATAAAAAGTTTGGTCGATGCCCTGGGTGGCATTACTATTAATGTCCCTAAAGACATGAAGTATACCGATCATAGTCAGCATTTATATATAGATTTAAAGGCTGGCAAGCAGAAGCTCAACGGTGAACAAATCGTGCAATATTTACTTTACCGGCACGACGATTTGGGCGACATCGGGCGGGTGCAGCGCCAACAATTGTTGATGCGGGCTTTTGTGGAACAGGAAGTTAATGTAGGTTTGCTGTCTCGCTTGCCGAAGATTTTGTC
This sequence comes from Microcoleus sp. MP8IB2.171, assembly GCA_030248405.1. Classification (GTDB taxonomy): domain Bacteria; phylum Cyanobacteriota; class Cyanobacteriia; order Cyanobacteriales; family Microcoleaceae; genus Microcoleus. The sequence continues at coordinate 3,274 of JARCMA010000580.1, read as the reverse complement.
GGTGATTCAGTCTCATCTTGACACGAATTTGAGTATAGAAGAATTGGTAGCTTTGGCTGGTTTTGCTACTCAAACCGATCGCGCTGGCGTGCAGATGTTGATGGTTCCCGGCAAATTTAGCGATGCTAAGGACTACAAGGCAAGTTTTTGGTTGCCAGACCAATATGCCATCGAAACTATGGTGGCGGAACATTTTGACTTCGGCCAAAATACTTGGCAAATTGAGAATGCTGATTCGACTTTTCTGAATGTGGCGATTCAAGATAGTACCGGAGATCCATCGGCTGTTGAAGATTTTGTCAATAAATTGACTCAAGCAGGTTATCGGAATGTTCAGGTTTATAAAGCTTGGCCCGAACCGCTGGAGGTAACTACTCTAGTAGCTCAACAGGGCGATATTAAAGGTGCTCAAGCGATTCGCCAGTTTTTGGGTTTTGGAGATGTGCTGGTTGAGAGTACCGGTTCTTTGCAGTCGGATGTGACAATCAGATTGGGTCAGGATTGGTTGGAGAAAAAGGCTCAGTCCGGCGGTGCGGCTAAGTCTTTTTAAACTGGATTATAACTGGGGTATTTGTAGGGACACAGCCTTGCTGTGTCCTCTTATTTTCTGTTGGTATGAGATGGAGGCGATCGCTTTTTTGTCGATTTACTGATACTATATTTTTTGGTGATGATGAATCACGATCGCAATACCGATACTTCCCTCCGCAATCAGAACTCAAACAATAATCAACAAGGGAAAGTTTCAGATATTTTATAAAGGTAGGGTTGATGAACAAGGGTGCTAAAATAGACCGACAGCGGGAACATCAGGCAAATGAACGCACGTTTCTTGCATGGTTACGAACTTCACTCGCTTTAATTGGTTTTGGGTTTGCGATCGCTCGGTTTAGTTTATTTCTCCGTCAATTTCAAGCTACAGTGACTCAGCAAGAAGTTTCTTCCCCTCCCTTCTTCAACTCCGAAACTTTAGGGCTGAGTCTGGTCGTTTTTGGGATTGTGGTAATTGCCTTAGCAGCATGGCGTTACAATCGAGTTTTCTGGCAAATTGAGCGAGGTGATTATCGCCCAAATCGTGTGCTAGTTTGGATTCTGACTGGAGTTGTAATGATTTTAGGAACGTTAAGCATTCCGTTGTTGCTATGGCGCGATCGCGGAAATATAGCTCCCACTTCAACTCCTAAAAATTCTCAATTGTAAGTTAACCCGATCGCTTAGCTAATGTGAAAATAACCCCAACCATATCATTAAGATTTTGTGGATCTAGATTGTCTATGGTGTTAGAGAGATGCGGAGAGGGTTCGATGGGGAGAGCATTTGACGATTTTGGATCTGGTCATCGAAATATACAATTTAAATGCAGTACAGCTTAGAAACCCCCCTTATTAAGGCGGCTAGAACTTCATAATATATAGCAAGTATTTATTAAATTGGTATAATTTTCTCCAAAAGCCGTAAAGCGCAGCTATCCTGCAGGGAATCGCTCTTTAATCCAATCGAGTAAAATTGGATTGACCAATTCCGGCGCTTCATCTTGCGGGCAGTGTCCCACTCCCTCCAAAGGAATAAACTTTTCAACAGCCGGAAACTTTGCCAATTCTCGCCCCAGGGCGATCGGCTCCCAAGGGTCATCTGTCCCCCACAAAATCAAAGCAGGACAGCTCAAACGCGGCAACAAATCCTCCGGTAGCGGCCCTTGAGAATAACTGATAAATGCCACAAATACTTCGACTGCGCCGCTGTCTTTAGCAGGTTCCAGCAGCATATTTACCAGTTCGTCAGTGACAGCTTCAGGACGATGATAGGCTTGCAAAAGCACTTTTTTTACTGTTTTTGGCGTTGCTAATTGTTTAAAAAATAATTGACTTATCCACTTGACATTTAAAATTTTTTGTGCAATAGGCGCTCCAAAACTGCGATACCAAGGCATTTCGGCGCGCTTGCGATCGTGCAGCAAGCGCAGGGAACAATTGAGTAAAATTACGCCAGAAGCAATATCGGGAAAATCCACGGCGGCTTGCATAATTGCTACGCAGCCGATCGAATTTCCCACCAAAAAAGCAGGTCCGCCCGCAACTTCCCGACAAAAATCAGCAATCAACTCTCCCCAAGTTTCAAAAGTATAGTCAATCTCAAGCTTGGGCGCGGGCTTAGCAGAACCGCCAAAACCGATAAGATCGATCGCGTAACAGCGACAACTAGCAGCCAAAACAGGCAAATTCTTGCGCCAGTGGCCCCAAGAAGCGCCAAAACCGTGGACAAACACCACCGCAGGGCCCTGGGAACCCGCAGCCTGGTAACAAATCGGAAAGCCTTTCCACATCCAAGTTTGAGGCGCAACAGCAGTTAACGTAGAAGAAGTCATTGAAGTAAAAAAGTGAAAATTAAAGAGTTAGGAAGGACTGAAGTCCTTACTACAAACCGTATCGTAATTCGAGGCAACCACTAAAACATAAATCGCAAACCTTCCTTCTTCCCTTCTCCCTCTCTGCGCCCTCTGCGCCCTCTGCGGTTAAATCCTCTTTCTTCTTCCTTTGCACTACGAGCCGATACTATGCCACCATTAAAGATGCTGAATTTTTTGCCTTATTGAAATTTCCCCTATGCCAACGATCGCCCCAACATCTGTCGTACCGTTTCTCGGTTCCGAAATTGTACCCGACTACGACACAGCCAGAGTAGTAATCTTGCCAATTCCCTACGAAGCTACCACCACTTACCGCCGAGGCTGCGAAAACGGGCCCGCGAAACTACTAGAAGCTTCTCATCAACTCGAATGCTACGACGAAGAACTAGATTCGGAGGTTTGCTACGATGTCGGAATTTATACCGCAATGCCGATCGCCGATACCCGCAACAGGCAACCAGTTTCATCCTCAGAAATGCTGCAAGTCACCCAAGCCGCAGTGCATAAGCTAGTTACCGAAAATAAATTTGTCATCTCCCTCGGAGGCGAACACAGCATCACTGCAGGCGTTGTCGAAGGTTATCGCCAAGCATACCCAAACGAACCTTTCACAGTCGTGCAAATCGATGCCCACGGCGACTTGCGGCACGAATACGAAGGTTCCATCCACAACCACGCCTGCGTGATGCGACGTATTGTAGATATGGGCTTACCGACACTGCAAATCGGGATTCGCGCTATCTGCAAGGAAGAAGCCGACTTGATTAAAGCAAAACAGCTAAACGTGATTCGAGCTCGCGAAATTGCTACTCAACCGGATTGGGCCGATCGGGCAATTGCCAGCATAACAACTAAGCGAGTATTTTT
>JARCMA010000579.1 GCA_030248405.1 Microcoleus sp. MP8IB2.171 | reverse complement strand
ATTTTGCTGTGTTCTGAAAAAAGGAGTTTCGATAGATGGAATGTCATTGTCATTGAGCAACTGGAGAGGATCTTGATCTTGGGATACGGCCAAAATGTTGCAAAGACGGATAATATGATTCAACTCTGTCAGGATCTTGTTAATATTCTTACTGCCATAGATTTCTTCGGAAATCCCAAAATCTGTATGACTGTGGATTTCTTGGAGTAAACTTGCTAAATGCGGATATTCACCAGTCTGCTTAAGAACTTCTTCCATCCCTTGCTGCTCAATTTTCAGCCTGATAGCATCCAATGCTTTCTTAAATGCTTCACAAATTCGAGGACTCAGTTTTAAAATCGGCTCTGCTGCATTTTCTTTCAATATAATCTCTGTTGGCAGCGTTGTCATCGCTGTAGCAGAACTTGGCAGGAGTTCTTGACCAATAATAGCATTAATAATTTTGGATTTGCCAGCATTCATCGGTGCGGCAATAGCCATTCTGAGTTCTAGGTCTGTGACTCTACCAATCTCCTTTTCAATTTCCTGTTGATATATCTGGTATTTGCTTTTTGGGCTATCCTCAGACTTAAGTTCTTTGCTAGCGCGACCCATCAGAGTGCTAACTTCTTGTAACAGGGCAATCACCTGTCTTTGCAGGTCTTGGACATTTGGGTTGGAGGCTTGAGAAGTCATAGGGTTTTTAGTTGGTGTTTATGGTGAATGGTAGCAGAGATTGTATAACAACTTTAAGCAATTTGTAGTCGTTTCCCCAATGTCTGAGGTTCTGGTAGAGGTTTGCCATCTTCTTGATATAGCTCAATCAAGGTTTCTAACAATTCTTGTCCGTGTTTGGCCGCTTCCTCGTAAGTGTGTCCGTGAGTGCAAGGCTGCATGACATCGGTAAACTCAGGCAAGCTGACAACAAAAAGTCGATCTTCTTCTGACCACTCGATGATGAGACTGTAATGGCTATTCATTCTTCTATCTCCTTCAGCTTCTGCAAATCGGATATTACTCTTTTTTCATGATAATTTGGTGCATCATCGCCATCATTACCTGACAGTGTAATTTTTTCAGGTAATAAAGGGTGTTCCCATACAGTGTGACTGCCCTTTCCCTGTCGGTAAGTAAACCCTGCTTTTAGTAATAGGCTTTTTAATTCTCTGATCTTTTTAGGCATGAGTGAATTGTAGCGTAGATTGAAATAATCGTTCTAGTTTCTTAGTTGCTGGTAATGGTTTGCCTTCAGCTTGACAACTCTCGATTAGTAATTCTATTACCTCTCGCACATTGTAGATAGCTTCTTCATAAGAATCTCCGTGACTTACAGGCTGCATTACATCCTCAAAATCTGGCAAAAACACGAGAAAGCATCGATCGCATTCTGACCATTGGATAACAACTGTATATTTCATGGTTCTGAAGTTTCGGGTTGAAATTATTGTAGCCGATCGCCCTTTAACCCGATCGCCCCTGCCAACCCGACCTATCCCCAGTGCCACATAGCGGTACAATGGTGAGATCGCATTCCCCAACTCCCAACCGTGATAGAGCGCTACACCTTGCCCGAAATGGGCAACATCTGGACTGAAAACGCCAAACTAAAAACCTGGCTACAAGTAGAAATCGCTGTCTGCGAAGCTCAAGCCGAACTCGGCTACATCCCCGCCGCCGCAGTCGAAGAAATCAAAGCTAAGGCTAATTTTGACCCGAAACGAGTCCTCGAAATTGAAGAGGAAGTTCGCCATGACATGATTGCTTTCTTGACAAATGTCAACGAATATGTAGGCGATGCCGGCCGCTACATTCACCTCGGCTTAACCAGTTCCGATGTGCTCGATACCGCTTTGGCGCTGCAATTAGTTGCTAGCGTCGATATCTTGTTACAACGTGTCGAAGATTTGAGTCAAGCTATTCGCTATCAGGCCCAACAGCACCGCAATACCGTCATGGTGGGCCGATCGCACGGAATTCACGCCGAACCCATCACCTTTGGCTTTAAACTAGCTGGATGGCTGGCAGAAGTGTTTCGCAGCCGTGAAAGATTGGTGAATTTGCGATCGTCGATCGCAGTTGGCAAAATCTCCGGTGCAGTCGGAACCTATGCTAATATTGACCCGCGCATTGAAGCGATCGCCTGTCAAAACCTCGGACTCGAACCCGATTGTGCATCCACTCAAGTCATTTCGCGCGATCGACACGCCGAATACGTCCAAACCTTAGCACTCTTAGCCGCATCGATCGAGCGTTTCGCAGTAGAAATCCGCAACCTCCAACGCACCGACGTGCTCGAAGTCGAAGAGTTCTTTTCCAAAGGGCAAAAAGGCTCATCCGCCATGCCCCACAAACGCAACCCAATTCGAGCGGAAAGACTCACGGGGATGGCGAGAGTTGTCCGCGCCAACGCCGTCGCAGCCTTAGAAAACGTAGCGCTTTGGCACGAAAGAGACATCTCTCACAGTTCCGTAGAACGGATGATTTTACCCGACAGTTCTACAGTAACTCACTTCATGTTAGTAGAAACCACAGACTTAGTAAAACACCTGCTAGTCTATCCCGAAAACATGAAGCGCAACATGAACCTTTACGGCGGAGTAATCTTCAGCCAGCGAGTGATGTTAGCCTTAGTAGAAAAAGGCATGAACCGCGAAGAAGCCTACAAAGTTGTACAATCTTGTGCTCACCAAGCTTGGAATAAAACGGGCGGCAATTTCTACGATTTAATTTCCAAAGATGTTAGCGTTACTGCTCGCATGACGACAAAAGAAATTGATGATTGTTTCGATCCGCAGTATCAATTAAGGCATTTAGATTTAGTGTATCAGCGCTTGGGAATTTGAAGATAATTAACAAGAATTTAAAATGAGTTCGAGAAGTCCGCCGGGGGTTCAAACCCCCGTCTCATAGCTAAAGTCGGTTGAAACCGACTGAAAGACTTCTAAGATAGATCAAAATTGTAGAGAAATATTTTAGTCCTCTTTTAGAGGACTTTCGCTATGAGATAGTCCGCCGGGGGTTCAAACCCCCGTCTCATAGCTAAAGTCGGTTGAAACCGACTGAAAGATTCATTAAGAGCGATCGCAATTTTCGACAAATATTTTAGTCCGCTGGGGTTCAAACCCCCGTCTCATAGCTAAAGTCGGTTGAAACCGACTGAAAGACTTCTAAGATAGATCGAAATTTTCGACAAATATTTTAGTCCTCTTTAGAGGACTTTCGCTATGAGACAGGGGTTTAAACCCCTGTCGGACTGTCGGAAAAACGCGAAAATCCCTCAAAACATGAAATGCCACAAAAACAAGATAAAATATTAAATTTACAGAACCATGAAAATAAGTAAATTTGCCAAATATTTAATTTTATTTGTATTAGTATTATTCTCGGCAATTAGCCTGCACCAACCAATATTTGTCCGCGCCCAAGAACCGCCAAGAGTGGAAATTACCCAACCAGAACCAAGCCCGATCGCACCTGAAAGCATTTTCATGAGTCAACTTCCCAGTTGGGCGCGCCTTGTTGACATCCGCAAAGTAAATCCCAACATTCGCCTCGATATCCGCTACGCTACTACTAACAATTTCTTGAAACGAAAACTTTACACTGTAGCCAAATGCGCTTTAAGAGCTTCTGTTGCTCAAAAATTAGCGCTAGTTCAAACAGACTTAGAAAAAATCGGGTTGGGTTTGAAAGTTTACGATTGCTACAGGCCTTTCTCTGTGACTAAGCAAATGTGGCAAGCTTGGCCAGATCCGCGCTATGTTGCTAATCCTGCTAGGGGTTCGCGGCACAATCGCGGTGCTGCTATTGATTTGACTTTAGTCGATCGCACTGGCAAAGAATTAGAAATGCCAACGCCCTATGACGATTTTACCAAAAAAGCTCACGCAGATTATCAAGGCGGCAGCGCGCAATCTCGGAAAAATCGTCAAGTGCTTAAGGATGCGATGAAAAAACAGGGATTTATTGGCATAACAACAGAATGGTGGCACTTTGATTCGGAAGATTGGCAGAAGTTTGCAATTTTAAATGTGTCGCTTTCTGAAATTCCTTAATTAGCTAAGACGGCGGTTAAAACCGCGTCTACACAAACGAAGTCCGCCTCCGCGGACTGAAGAAAAGAAGGTAATTTTAACCGCCCACTCTTCAACCCGCGGAGGCGGGTTTTGTCTGTATAGACGCGGTTTCAACCGCCCGGTCTTCTTGGAAATTATCGGACTCGCACATAAAATTCGTATTCATAGCCGCGGAAATTTGAGTCGAGTTCAAATGTGTAATTGCCAGTTACTGGCACTTTTCCAGTCCACTCTGTTTCATTTCCTTCATAAGGATTTCCTGCTAAAAGTTTGCCACGAGGAGTTATAATTTGCGGGAAAACTTCTTGCCGATTCCTAACAGTCATTGTTTGACCTTTTCGAGCGCGAATCTGGTCAGAGTGGCTGCCGCCGCCGATAATTCGACCTTTAACAATGGCCTCATCTCCTCCTGGCAGAAAATTAATCTGCTGGTTGACGTTAGAACAACTGCT
>JARCMA010000078.1 GCA_030248405.1 Microcoleus sp. MP8IB2.171 | reverse complement strand
TATGCAGTCAGCAATACGGATTACCACGAAAGTTCTTGCAGGAAATAAACTTGAAATTCAAGTGCCGCCTGGTTCTGTGGGTGAAGAAGTTGAAGTGTTTGTGATTATACCAGAAAAGCCTCCGTGCCGGCGTAAAGTGTTGGAATTGCTTACAGAAATCCGCAGCCGTCATGTCTCCAGAACTGTTGAAGAAATCGATCGGGAACTTCAAGAAGAAAAAAACTCATGGGACAACTAAACCTACCATCCTCTGCTACAATTTAATGGGAGCAAGTGGACGGTCAATCTAAAATATAAATTGAACCACCAGGAGGCAAAACAATGAATACTGCTAAATTATCGATCGCGGATGACTACCAGACAGTCATATTACCCAAAGAATTTCATTTTCCAGGTAATGAAGTGTATGTCAAAAAAATAGGAGATGTTCTTGTCCTAATCTCCAAAGAAAACCCTTGGAAAACTTTTTTTGATAGTTTGAATATGTTCTCCGACGACTTTATGCTAGTCAGGGAGCAGTTGTCCTTGGAGACGAGAGAGGCTTTTGAATGAGATTTTTACTAGATACTAACATTTGTATCTACATCATCAAGCGCAAACCCCAAAAAGTATTCGATAAATTCCAAACACTTGAAATTTTTGATATTGGCATTTCATCTGTTACTATTGCCGAACTTGAGTATGGGTTTACAAAAGTCAGCGTCAACAACAAAATCGGGCTGCACTCATTCAGTTTTTAATAACCTTACCCGTAGTCCCTTTTGATGAAAGAAGCACGCAAACTTATGGACAAATTAGAGCGGGATTAGAACGTCAAGGTATTGTTGTTGGCCCAATGGATTTGCTGATAGCATCCCAAGCAATCAGTTTGGGGCTGATACTGGTGACGAATAATGTTAGAGAATTGTCCCGTATCCCAGGATTAACCTTAGAAAATTGGGTTGATTAGCGATCGCATTTTCCGTTGCAGCGCAAACCGTAAGGGAGAAGCATTCGGGCGACAATTAAATAGCAAGAACCCGAAAACTTATCCGATCGCAAATTCACTAAATTTCCGCATCATCGGCGCATCAAACCCAAGTACAATATCTTCATTGGGAACTCCCAACTCAACCAGTTCGTTAGCAATACCCACCTCAGTCCCATCCTGCTGAATCCAGATTTTATTGTCAATAATATCCAGGTGCAACACCGGGCCATAAACTCGCCGCTGATTGCGCCAACCCACATAGATTAATTGATAATGATCGCGATCGATATCAAAGATAGTTTGAGCCTGAATCCGCTCATCCCACACCAGACTAGCGTGTTGGGAGAGCAGATTTTGGATATGTTGCCGATAAAGGTCTAAATTTGCCATTGTGCGTCTAAATCTCCATCTCCAAAACAATCCTATTCTTCCGTTTGGATAGATCCAAAAACCTGTTCCACAGTCAAATTAAGTTCGGGTAAAGCAAACGACAAAATTCGATCGCCCTCTCGGAACTGGCTAGCCTGATATTCCCCCTCAACTAACTGATAAACCGAGATTGTAGGTTGTTTCGGATTGCCAATGAAGCGTCGGCCACCCAACGCAGCATAATCCACAACCCAATATTCCGGGATACCCAATCTTTCATAATCAGCCACTTTTACCAAGTAATCATCTTGCCAATTGGTGCTAACTACCTCGATCGCAAGTTTAACAGATTTACCTTGGGTAATAATCGATGATTTTTTCCAAAGTGGCTCCAAAATCAACGCTGGCTTGTCTAATACTATGATATCTGGCTGATATCCTGTCGTCGCTCCTAGAGGCTTGACAAAATAGGTTGATGGTGTTATGTAAGGAAGATTGAGGCGATCGATTTCTACGTTAATTTTGCGGATGAGAAAACTTGTAACTTCCTCATGGTCGCCGTTTGGATTCATCTCAACTATTACTCCATTTCGTAGCTCGAAACGTCCTTTGCCATCGGGATACCACTCTAGGAATTCCTCAAATGTTAGTAGTTTGGCTGTGGTTTGAATCATGCTGACACGGCCTCTTCTTTTTAACTGGAATCAGTAAATATCGATCTGATAATTTATTGTACCATTCTTGATATGAGTTACGCGCGGTTGATCAGAAACCGGGTTTTTTCGAGAATACGTCGTTGAGACCAGCAGAAACGGCTAAAAACCCGGTTTCTAATGTAGCCTACTGACTAAACTGTTGCGCGTAGTAGCCAGCGTATCGATCGCCCTTTTCCAGCAATTCCTCATGCGTCCCCGATTCGACGATTCTGCCTTTTTCGAGAACTAAAATGCGATCGGCCTTCCGCACAGTAGCCAACCGATGAGCTATGATAAACACCGTGCGATCGCGCATCAATCTTTCCAGCGCTTCTTGCACTAAACCTTCAGATTCCGAATCCAGCGCCGATGTCGCTTCATCGAGAATCAAAATTCTGGGAGCGAGCAGAACTGCACGGGCGATCGCAATTCTTTGTTTTTGTCCGCCAGATAAATTGACACCCCTTTCCCCAACCCAAGTTTGATAACCGTCGGGAAACTCAGAAATGAATTGATGGGCGTTAGCAATTTCCGCAGCTTTCTGCACATCTTTTAGTTCGTAATAAGATTGGCCGAAAGCGATATTTTGAGCAATTGTACCCGAAAATAAAATCGTTTCTTGCGGTACAATACCGATTTGCCGCCGCAGAGTATTTAAGGTGACATCTTGAATATCAATACCGTCAATTAAAATCTGTCCCGCTTGCGGATCGTAAAATCTCGGCAACAAATTTACTAACGTAGTTTTCCCCGCACCGGATGCACCAACAAGGGCAATCATTTCTCCGGGAAGCACCAGCAAACTCATATTTTGCAAAATTGGTGTTTCCGAATTATAGGCAAAATTAATGTTGCGATATTCGACTTTACCTGTAACATGGGGAAGTTCGATCGCTCCTGGCTTTTCGACGATTGCGGGTACAATGGCTAAAAGTTCAAAAATGCGATCGCTAGAAGCCTCTCCCTGCTTGAAATCGCCGTAATTTGCGGTTGTAATCGCGATCGGGTCAATTAACAGTGCCACCCCTGCGATATAACTGATAAATTCAGTACCTGTGAGATTTCCTTGAGAAATTTGCCAACCTCCCAGGAAAAACAGCAAAATTACGCTCATCGCTTCCAAAAAGCCAACTACAACGAACTGAAGTGCTTTTATGCGTTCCGACAAATACTTAGCACGGCGGTTTTGTTCAGCTTCTTCTGCAAAGCGGGCAATTTCGTAATCTTCAGCTACAAACGCTTTGATTAAACGAATGCCGCTAAATACTTCTGTCAGCAAAGCTGATAAATCAGAAATGCGATTTTGACTTTGGCGCGAGTAACTTAGCAGTTTTTCGCCAAACCAGCCAATTAAAATAGCCATCAGCGGTGCGATAATTAATGCACCTAAAGTTAATTGCCAGTTGAGATAAATCATATATCCCAGGACGGCAATTAGCTGCAAAACACAAGGAATAAACTGATGAAAAAATTTATTTACGACTTCGCCAATGCGGTCAATATCTTCGGTGAGGCGGTAGGATAAATCTCCGGTTTTGGCGGTTTCAAAGTAGCCGATATTGAGTTTTTGCAGGTGTGTGTAAACTTTTTTACGGATTTCTAAAGCAATAGTCAAAGCTGCTTTGGCCATCAGCGTATCTTGACCGTACTGGGCTGTACCGCGAATCAGAAATATAACGGCGCTGAGTGCAGCAATTTGACCGAATCCTTGTAAATCTCCTTTTCCTATAAATTTTGCTGTTTCGCCAACCAGCCACGCGATTATCGGCCAAAATATGGTAAATACTACGGTACAAGCTAATGCTTTACCGATGGTTTGTTTTTGGGGGCGGAGGTAGGGTAAAATTTGCCAGTATGTCGATCGATTTTTCAAGATATTTGACTCCTGCAACTTCTGTTTTGGGGATCTCTGCAAGAATATTCAAACTTCGATCCCCCCTCACCCCCCTTAATAAGGGGGGGACAAGATTATTATTCAAAGTCCCCCTTTTGAAGGGGGATTTAGGGGGATCTCTGCGTAAGTAATACAGATATCTGAGCCCAAATATGATAACAGCGATCGGGCAAATCTCCACAATCATTCTTCACCTTCGGCATGAGTAGCCCGTACTTTAGCCCCGGCGACAACTGCACCCCGAAAGGTAGCGGACTCTCCGGGTGCAATAGTAGCTGGTTGAGCGTCAATAAATCCGTTATCAATTAAATTACCCGATTCGTCCAAAACTTCATAATTGACTTTCACATTCTTGATTGTTTTGCAGCCTTGATTGATCACTTGACCGCTGAAAAAACTGCCGTCATAATTTGCTCCTGCAATTGATAATTTTGCAGAAATATTGGAACCAGTAATGCAAGTTTGGGAAGTTTCCGAATTTGGTGATTTTTCGCAGAGTTTGCCCAAATCTACTGTTTTGCCGTCGGGAGTTTTCATGTAGCAAAACGGCTCGTCAATTTGTGAGATTTGAATTTTCGTATTTGTCGAATTTGCCAGCAAAGGGCTAGCTGAAATTGACGAGATTAGCAAGGTTGATAAAGTTACTGTTAACTGTAAATGTTTCATATTTTTTCTCATATCCAGACGGCGGTTTAAACCGCACCTACAAAAACAAAGTCCACCTTCGTGGACTGAATCAAATAACGCAAAACGTAATTTAAACCGCCCACTCTTCAACCCGCGGAGGCGGGTTTTGTTTGTATAGACGCGGTTTCAACCGCCGTCTGCATCTGAATAAAATAACGCAAAACGTAATTTAAACCGCCCACTCTTCAACCCGCGGAGGCGGGTTTTGTTTGTATAGGTTTCAACCGCCGTCTTATCTTACAGTATGTTATGATAAGATATCAAACTTTAGAAAGTAAAGTCATGGTCGCGACTCAAGATCACCCAAAACAAAAAACGGTAGCAATGACCGTAACTTGGGAGAAGTTGCCAGACGACTTCCAATTAGAAGAAAAACCCGTGGAGAATACAGGTCAACCGCTAATTGCCGGAGCACTGCGAGAAATCTTAGAACTGAGAGGATTAATCGGCCCGCTAATGCTGATTGCTAGCAACTTTGGCATTTGCGCTACTGTCAACGGCGAGTTAGTTATCAAAGCACCAGATTGGGTTTATGTACCTTCGGTACTCCCGGTAGAATCGAGAAGAGACCGCAAAAGCTACACCCCAAACTTGGAAGGAGAAATTCCAAGCATTGTGATGGAGTTTTTGTCTGAAACGGACGGCGAGGAATATTCTATTAGACGTACTTTTCCTCCCGGAAAGTGGTTTTTTTACGAACAAATTCTGCAAGTGCCAACTTACATCATTTTTGATCCAGAATGTGGATTGCTGGAAGTATATCGCTTGCAAAATGGCAACTATGAATTAGAATTTCCTGATGAGGAAGGTCGCCATTGGATAGCAGATTTTGGTTTGTATTTGGGAACTTGGCGGGGGGAAAAAGAACAGCGTACTGGTTATTGGTTGCGCTGGTGGGATGAAGCAGGAAATCTGCTTTTGTGGGGTGTAGAACAGATAACAGCGGAACGACAACGGGTCGAACTCGAACGCGAACGGGCCGAACTCGAACGCGAACGGGCCGATCGCGAATGCGAACGAGCCGATCGCCTTGCTGAATATTTACGCGCTCAGGGAATTAACCCGGACGAGATTGTTTGATGAATTATCTGCGATATTTGTAGGGTGCGCTGCGGCGCACCTTACGTTATTATCTAATACTCGGATTCCTATTCCTAAGATTCCGAGATCCGGGAACTTTTCGGCTGGGACGGCGATTGTTCAAACTGCTCGCACTGCGAGTATTCAAAGCATCTACAGAACTTGTCAAACCCAAATCTTGTAAAATTTCAAAAGCCGCCCTTTGTCCGGTTTCGCAACCGCCTTCCATATAACCTTGATTTTCCAGCGAAGTGTGTTCCCCGGCAAAATATAAGTTCCCAACTCGTTCGCCTTCAACGCCGTACATTTGCGTCCACTGCCCGACTAAATAGCAGGAATAAGAACCTTTAGAAAAGCGTTCTCCCGGCCAATAAGCTCGCACAGCTTTGCCCGATCGCAAATTGCTCACTCCGGGAAAAACTCTTTCAAATTGTCCCAAAAATCTTTGTGCTTGGTCTTCGGGAGTTCCGCTACCGATCGCCAAACCCTGCTTTCCTCCTGTAAAATTAGTAACTAAACCGTTACCAGTAGGAGCAAAAGGCGTAGGTTCCCAGCTATTTTGGAATCCTAAATCGGTATAAACAGAAGCTGTCGATTGATAAATTTCCCGCCAAATGCGGCTGCGGTAGCCGGTAATTAACTTAGAATTGGTACCGTAACCCAATTGCTCGATCGCCCTACGCTTTGGTTGGGGCAAAGGTACGTTAATTTTAACGTCACGCAAAGTGCTGAAGGGCAAAGTTAACAAAACTCGCTCGTAAGTGCGATCGAAGGCGCTTTGTCCCGATCGCAAATTTACCCGATAGCGGCCGTCTGGCAAAAGAGTAATCGCTTCCAAAACCGTCCCCGCCTCGATCGAACCAGACAATTGACCCGCCAAACGGTTGATAATTTGACTGTTGCCGCCGTCAATTTGATAACGCTCATCGCTGTTGCCGTACAATTCAAAACTGCCAGGTTCAGAACCGATTAAAAACAGCAGATTTAACGCCGACTGTTCCTCGGAATCTCGACCGTAGAATACCGTATAAGCAACCCGCAACAATTGTCGCAGTAGCGTGCTAGTATCAGCTTGGTCTAGATATTCAGCGATCGAAAGATTGTCCAATCTTTCCGCTGTTTCCGTAAAATCAAGATAGCTAATGTTATCTCCAATAGCCTCCACATCTTCATTAATTTTAGTTGCTAGCGGCGCAAAATCCGCGATTATTTGCTCAAGAGGAAATCGTCGCCCTTCAAAGAAAAAAGTATCCTTCACCAATCCACTCTGCACTTGGGCTAAGTCGATCGCCCGCAAACCCAATTCCGTCGCCAGCGAAATCAAAGTAGTGTGGCCGGTGTCAATAAATTCTCCCCCCACATCGGCCGGAATCAGCGTTCCAGCCACCTTGGGAATAGTGCGTATCCGCCCCCCCACGCGGTTAGTTGCCTCGATTATATCGGCGCGCACACCCGCTTGGCGCAAGCGATAAGCCGCCGTCAAACCCGCAATCCCTGCACCCACAACCAAAATGGGCGATCGTCCGCCTTGTTGAGCAAAAGCTCCCTCCCTGGTAAAAGTCGCAGCAGCTACAGCCCCCGCAGCAGCTAAACCCCCGTGCAGCAAGCCGCGCCGAGATATGGGAAAATTGGAAGTGCGCGAAGTCAGCATCCCCAGCAATTCATCAGCCGGAATGCCCGTTTCCCTTGACTTTTGGGCAATACTCGCAGCGCGGCGCAGCATTGCCATCAGTGCAGATTTAGCCATAATTGAGACGCCCTCACAAAAAATTGATGTAAACTGGATTCTCGATCGAATTTGATTATGCACTTTCCAGACTAAAGTACAAAGAGATTTTTTTTAAGAATGCTAACCCTCAGAACACTGTTCGACAGCAAATTTTATCTCGAAAACAACCCAGATGTCGCCGTAGCAGTTGCCAGAGGCACGGTATCGAGTCCCTTTGATCACTACCGAAAAATTGGCAAATTTGAAAATCGCGACCCCAATGCCCTGTTCGACTCCAGCTATTATTTAGACACCAATACAGATGTCGCGGTATCAGCCAAACTCAATGGCGTTTCAGCAGCCGATCACTTTATCAGATTCGGTCAATTTGAAGTTCGCAGCCCC
The DNA here is from genome assembly GCA_030248405.1 of Microcoleus sp. MP8IB2.171. Classification (GTDB taxonomy): domain Bacteria; phylum Cyanobacteriota; class Cyanobacteriia; order Cyanobacteriales; family Microcoleaceae; genus Microcoleus. The sequence continues at coordinate 3,634 of JARCMA010000078.1, read as the reverse complement.
AACCCTTTCTTCGATATGGGTTTCTATCTAACAAGCAACCCAGACGTTCAGACAGCAGTCCAAGCCAATCAATTTACCCCATTTGAACACTACTTCAAAGTCGGTCAATTAGAAAACCGCAAAGCCAGCGTTTTCTTCGATCCCAGCTTTTATCTAGAAAAATATCCGCTGGTAGCAGCAGCAGTCAATAGCGGCGCAGTTAAAAGTGCGATCGACCATTACATTCAATTCGGCCAACAAGAAGGACTGTTGAGCACACTCCCCGAGCCCGCAGACAATTTGAACGCAGCACAAAACCTAGGAACTCTTGGAGAAATTCAAACTGCGAGCGATTTTGTCGGCGCTGCCCAACCAACCGACATTTACAGTTTCATCCTGAATACCCCGAGCCTTTTCAGTGCAACAGTTGACGGTTTGAGTGCAGATGTTGATGTAGAATTAATTCAGGATCTCAACGGCAACGGTGCAGTTGGATTAGACGATATTATTGCTTCATCTAACAATTTAGGTACAGCTTCCGAAACAATTGTCAGCAATGGAGCTTTGCCTTCGGGGACTTATTTCGTCCGCGTTTCTCAATTTCAAGGCGATACCGATTACAACTTGAGATTGCTGTCCGCTCCCTCAGTAATACCGCCCCAAACTTAAGGAGTCAATCGATTTGAAATTTTAAATTTTAGAGGGAAAATTGAAGGATTTACCCACGGAAGTTTAAGACACCGTGGGTTATGCACTTTCATCCAGTAAAGACAATAAATCTCCTTTTTGATGGGCTACATAAGCTACTGGATTCTTAGTTTTTATCGCCTTACCTTCTGCCACTGCTCTTTTTAGCCACTGTCGCATTTGCCCTATTTGGACATCCAGAATTTCCGCAAGAGATTTATCATCTAACGGTCGATCTAAATGACTGAGAATCAAGGGTAAAACTGCTTCGTAAATATCTTTTGGACGAAATTCGATCGTAGGTGTTTGCCGATGTGCGTGAAGCGAAGCTATCCCGTAGGGAATCGCATTTTGCATACTTCCATTAGATGCAACATCTGTTTCTTCAGAGGCTGGCGCTTCCACTTCTGTTTTTGCAGATACAGTCTCCGACACTGAGTTTGATAGCACTTGATTTACTGCAATTTCCGATGTTAATGAGTGTGTCACTTCCACATCTGTAACTGCGGCTTCAATTTCTAACAGCGAACCTTGTGGTTGTGGGTTTTCCTTCGCATCAGCAGATTCATAACAATTTATTTCTATTGCAGTTTCGATCGCTCCAAATTCTGAGGTAGCCACCTCCAAAAGTTCCCTGAATTGTCCCTTTAATAAACTAGCAGGTATAGCTGGCAAAGGTTTTGCTCCCCGTTTCAGCAGTTGTCGGTTGCCGGATGGTACAGCAGACTCTATCCGCACAAAAACCGGGACATCTTTTATCCTTTCTAGCGCTTCCACCGCACCCGCCCAAGTGCCGCCCGTACCGACTGAACAACTGATGACAAGGGCGCGATCGGCTAAAGCATAAATATATTTGTTTCGCGCCATCGCATTGCCAACATTAAAACCAGCATTCGGATCGCAAGCAGATACTAAAGTTAGTCTGTCTTCTTTAATCGCAGCGCGATATTTTCCAGCAACAGCAGCTTTAGCCAAACTGTCAGCCAGCACGCCAACAGCCATTCCTCCCGCCTCCAGCGCACTTAACATTGCCACCATATCTACCCCACGCGCACCGCCGGAAACTACCTGCATTTCTTGTTCGGCACAAATCTGTGCAACTCTCTGAGTGCGATCGAGTCCTTCTTCATCAACATCGCGAGAACCAACAATCGCTAATCCTCCCTGACATAGCAATTTTATGTTGCCAATCCCATAGAGAATTGCTGGTGCTAAATGTTTCAATATTTGCTTGAGGCGCTTGGGGTATTGAGAGTCGCTTCTTCCCAATATCCACAGCCCTTGATTCGTCCATTTTTCCACAGCTAAACTCAGCATTACCCCTCGTTCTAATAATGCCGAAACTCTGTTAAAATCAAGCTTACTTGCCGGAATTGATTGTAACAAATTTAAACAATTTGGATGCAGTAAATCCGCTGGGCGCTTCTGATTTTCGAGCAGCCAACCAGCCAAATAATTATATTCGCCAAGTGTTAGGGGCTGTGGTTCTGTTTGCCGATTTTGCCCGAAGCTAGCGCACAAAAGTAAAATTGCTTGAGTATCTGGTGGCAGTATATGATTCATATATCTAATCGGCGAGAGAGTTGAGGGATAATGCTAGAGGAAAAACTGACCCGCTACCAGCTTGACGTAAAAGTGCCGCAATGACTGTAAAAGTCCAGCGGGAATCTACCATATCATCAACTAAGAAAACTGTTCCTTTGATTCCTTCCCAAGTGTCGATCGCAAATGCACCATCCAAATTATGAGCTTACTGGTAACTATTATTCATCTCTTTTTGAGGTGGTGTTTGGTGAATTTTCCGAATAACTGGCTGAAATGGCAAATTTAATTGATCGGCCAGTCTTTGAGCAAAATTCGGTACTAAGTCGGGACGATTTAAAGAAGGTACGCAAGTCACCCAAGTAGGAAAAGGTTGAGGTTGCCAGCGCTGAATCATTTCAAAAGCGCCCTCCACCAGTGCATCATTAAAATTATTGTCCCGATACTTACCCAGTTTAACTAATTCTCCCCAACCTGCGTCACCCCATAAAGATAGAGCTCTGCCGGATTCTGCTCTTAAATTAGGTTTAATATTCCCTGAAAAACGATAAGTTGGAAATGCTTCAGGAGGCCATTTTTTGCGCGGCTCTATCGGGCGATCGCAGCGTCGTAGGTACTGGATTGCTTGATTTACTTTTTCCAGCGAAGGAGTTTCTGCCAGTAAAGGTTTACCCAAACATACAGCACATTTGCCACAGTTAGTTGGGTTTGGGTCATCTAATTCTGCTGCGAGAAAAGCCATGAGACATTGCTTGCTTTCGCCCATGTATTCTCGCATTTTGTCTTGTTCTTGGCGACGAATTTGTGTCAGACGTTCGATTTTATCATGATCGGGCTGATAGTCAACTGGGGTAGCGTACCACTGGGAACTTTGTTTGCTCACCGGGGCTGGTGATTCCAGGGATAACAGTTTTAAAACCTTCTCAATTTGCCCTTTAGAAAAATTGAGTTTTTGCTCTAATTGGGGAACAGATAAGCCGTTATCAGTTTGGTTTAGCGCGCTTAAAACTTCCTGCGTATGGGCTTGTGGAGGGAAAGCTGTTCTGATAAAATAGTTTGTAATTTCGTCATCTTCATCGCCACTTAAAAGGATACCATATGCTTGCTCTACGGCTCTACCCGCTCGCCCTACTTGTTGATAATAATGAACGACGGAACCTGGACGCTGGTAATGAATGACAAATCCTAAATCGGGCTTATCAAAACCCATTCCTAAAGCTGTCGTCGCAACTAAAGCTTTGATTTCGTTGTTGAGAAGTTGGTCTTCTAAGGCTTGCTTATCTAGATTTTCCAGATTGCTGTGGTAGGCTTTAGCATCAATTTCTTTAATTTTTAACCAGTCGGCCACTCGTTCGGCATCTCTCACAGTTAGGGTGTAAATGATGCCACTTCTCGGTAAGTTGGGCAATTGTTCTGCTAACCATGC
>JARCMA010000578.1 GCA_030248405.1 Microcoleus sp. MP8IB2.171 | reverse complement strand
CCACATTCCCTCCGCCGCCCCGTCCCACTCAAATACCCTCTGTGTCTGGCGTTCCCCAACTTGCTTCGCCGTCACCGTCGCCGTTGCTGTTGCCTTCTCCTTCTGCTTCTCCCGCTGCGGTTGAAACCCCTGTAACCGAGCGAGTTTACTTTCAAGCTGGTGCTACGGGAACTACTCTGAGCAATAGTTTGCGAGCCAACATATCCAGGCGCTACTTACTGGAGTGCAATAGCGGCCAAAGCATGACAGTAAAGGTTCAAGAAGGTCAAGTTAGCGCAGCAATTATTGCTCCTAACGGCGAAAATGTAGGTACTGCTGATGGCACAGGTCAGTGGCAAGCTCAACTAGCCAGTAGTGGCGATTATACTATTGAAATTTCAGGCGATCGCCAAGCAAACTACCAAGTGAAAATTGAAGTCAAATAGCAACTATAATTGTATCAGGGGGTAGTTACACAATACATAAACCCGCCCTGGTTGCCAATTACAAATTACCCATTACTAATTACCAATGGTTGCACAAATATCTCCAAGCATCTACGAAGCAAAAACCCAAGAAATTGCCAAAGAAATCCTGAAGGCAACTCAAGACAAAAAGCGATCTTTTTTCGGTCAACTGCAAGACCAAATGCGCTGGGACGACAAACTAATGGATTGGGCGATGGCTAGCCCCGGACTGCGGGTGCAATTGTTTCGATTCATCGACTGTTTGCCGGCACTCCGCAGCAAGCCGGAAATTGCCCGCCACCTGCAAGAATACCTGACGGCCCAAGAGGTAGAATTGCCCGAAGCTTTGAAAAAATTGCTCAATTTTACTAACGCTGATTCGATTCCTGGTCAATTGGCTGCGACGACGGTTGCGCCTGCTGTGGAAACTTTGGCGCACAAGTATATTTCTGGGGAAAATATCAAGCAGGTAATTAAAACCTTAGAACGACTTCGCAAAGATAAAATGGGTTTTACAGTTGACCTTTTGGGGGAAGCTGTCATTACAGAAGCTGAGGCGGAAATTTATCTTAACCGATATTTGGAATTGATGGCAGAACTCGCGAATGCAGCGAAGAATTGGTCGCAGGTAGATGCCATAGATAAAGCTGACGGCGAAACTTTGCCGCGAGTGCAAGTATCCGTAAAGTTAACGGCTTTTTATTCTCAGTTTGACCCGTTGGATGCTAAAGGTAGCGAGGAGAAAGTCAGCGAGAGAATTCGCCTGTTATTGCGCCGCGCGCAGGAGTTGGGAACTGCCGTTCACTTCGACATGGAACAGTACGCCTATAAGAGTTTGACTCTGAGCATTCTCAAAGACTTATTGTTAGAGGAAGAGTTTCGCAATCGCACGGATATTGGAATTACATTGCAAGCATATTTGCGCGACAGCAAACAAGATTTGCAAAACCTGATTTCCTGGGCAAAAAAACGCGGAAATCCGGTAACGGTGCGGCTGGTAAAAGGCGCTTACTGGGATCAGGAAACTATCAAAGCGATGCAAAAAGATTGGCCGCAGCCTGTCTACAATGACAAAGTTGCTACTGATGGAAATTTCGAGCAGATGACGCAGTTGCTGCTAGAAAATCACGAATATTTGTATGCAGCTATTGGCAGTCATAATGTACGATCGCAAGCCAGGGCGATCGCGATTGCCGAAACTCTCAATATACCACGCCGCCGCTTTGAAATGCAGGTACTGTATGGCATGGGGGACAAATTGGCCAAGCTTTTGGTCGATCGGGGTTATCGCGTCCGAGTCTACTGCCCCTACGGCGATTTGCTGCCGGGAATGGCTTATTTGATCCGCCGTTTGCTGGAAAATACCGCCAACAGTTCTTTCATCCGGCAAAGTTCCGAAGAAATGCCGATCGAACAATTGTTAGCCGCACCAGTTGCTAGTGGCAATGACCAGCTAGTTTACAGCAAAGTATTTCCCAACGTTGCCGATACCGACTACGCCAATACCAAATTGCGGCAACAAGCAGAAACAGCGATCAAATCAGTGCGCGCCAACTTAGGTAAAACCTATTTACCGCTAATCGATGGCGAGTATCAAAATACCGAAGCAACAGTTAATTCCCTCAACCCTTCCAATCCCACAGAAGTAGTCGGCAAAATCGGATTGCTTTCCGAAGAACAGGCAAAACAAGCCCTTGAAGCAGCAAAATCTGCCTCTACCAGTTGGCGCAAAACCCCTGTCAGACAGCGCGCAGGTGTTCTCCGAAAAGCAGCAGAATTGATGGAACAAAAGCGGCACGAACTATCAGCTTGGATGGTGTTTGAAGTCGGCAAACCCGTCAGAGAATGCGATGCCGAAGTCTCCGAAGCTATTGATTTTTGCCGCTACTATGCCGACGAAATGGAACGGTTGGAACAAGGGCAAAATTACGACGTAGCGGGAGAAACCAACCGCTACACTTATCAGCCGCGCGGCATTTCTCTGATTATTTCCCCTTGGAATTTTCCCCTCGCAATTCCCGTCGGCATGACAGTTGCATCGCTGGTAGCAGGTAATTGTACTTTGCTCAAACCTGCGGAATTTTCCTCAGTAATTGCCGCAAAAATAACCGAAATTTTGCTAGAAGCGGGGATTCCTAAAGGCGTATTTCAATACGTGCCTTGCAAAGGTTCAACGGTGGGCGCTTACATGGTGAAACATCCTGACGTTCACATGATTACTTTCACCGGTTCTCAGGAAGTTGGCTGTCAGATTTATGCCGATGCTGCGATTTTGCAGCCGGGGCAAAAACACCTGAAACGAGTAATTGCTGAAATGGGCGGCAAGAATGCAATTATTGTTGATGAAAGTGCGGATTTAGACCAAGCAGTTGCAGGCGTAGTTTATTCAGCATTTGGATATAGCGGTCAAAAATGTTCCGCTTGTTCGCGAGTAATTGTAGTAGAATCGGTGTACGATAATTTTGTGGCAAGATTGATAGAAGCGACGCGATCGCTCAATGTCGGCCCAGCAGAAAATCCCGGCACTCAAGTCGGCCCTGTGATCGATGCCAGCGCCCAGTCGCGCATCCGTGAATACATCGAAACAGGCCGCGCCGAAGCTAAAATAGCTTTAGAAATGCCGGCACCGGAAACCGGTTATTTTGTCGGCCCAGTCATTGTTACGGAAGTATCGCCCACAGCAACTATCGCCCAAGAAGAAATTTTCGGCCCGGTTTTGTCGGTGATTCGGGCAAAGAATTTCAACGAAGCGATTACGATTGCTAACGGTACGAGTTTTGCTTTAACCGGCGGATTGTATTCTCGCACGCCTTCACATATCGATCGAGCCGCATCCGATTTTGAAGTCGGAAACCTGTACATCAATCGCGGAATCACCGGCGCTGTGGTATCGCGCCAACCTTTCGGAGGATTCAAACTTTCGGGAGTTGGTTCTAAAGCTGGCGGCCCGGATTATTTGCTGCAATTCCTCGAACCCCGCACAATAACCGAAAATATTCAGCGGCAAGGTTTTGCGCCGATTGAAGGAGTGGATTAGTCAGTTGTCGGTTGACGGTTGACGGTTGACGGTTAACAGTTGTCAGTTGTCAGTTGATGGTTTTCATTAGTCATTAGTCATTAGTCATTGGTTAGCAGTTAATGATTAAACACTTTTGACTAATAGACCTCTCCAATAATTATTGTGGAACAGGCATCTTGCCTGTTCCAAACTTGCTTTTCTGGTGAGGTGTAATGACTAGAGTTAATAAATTGTATAGGTTAATGAGTTGTAAAGTTTTCCGAAATTGGTGGGTTTTTGCGATTGTTATTGTATTAGTCATAGGCATTTTATTTCGATTCGCCAATCTCGATCGCAAATTTTACTGGATCGACGAAACATATACTTCTTTGAGAGTTTCAGGCTACACCGAAGCCGAAATAATCAAACAAATTTCGTACCAGAAAATAACCTCGCCCTCGGATTTACAAAAATATCAGCAGATAAATTCCGAAAAAACTTTAAGCGATACCCTGAATTCTTTAGCAACAGAAGACCCCCAACACCCGCCTCTGTATTACGTACTAGCGCGATATTGGGCGCAATGGTTCGGCAGTTCCGTTGCAGCAATGAGAAGTTTGGCCGCCGTGATTAGCCTGCTAGTATTTCCCGCCATTTATTGGCTGGCTTGGGAGTTATTTGAATCTTCAGCCGTAGCGTGGATGGCGATCGCAATTTTCGCAATTTCTCCCTACCACATCCTATTTGCCCAAGAAGCAAGACAGTACAGTTTGTGGACAGTAACTACTATTCTATCCAGTGCAGCCTTGCTGCGAGCAATGCGCCCTGAGTCAACTCAAAATGCGATCGCCCTTGTTCTTTCCTGGGCGCTTTATGCAGGCACAGCAACACTGGGATTGTACACCCACTTGTTATTTGTCTGCGTCGCTGCCGCCCACGCAATCTACGTCGCAGTTATTGCCAACTGGCGCGATGTGAAAACATTCATTTCCTATTATGTAGCAGCTTTAATCGCTTTGATCTGCTTCATGCCTTCCCTGGTAAATACTGTAGAAAACTTCAATCAAGTTAGAAGCACAACAGCATGGGCAGAACAAACAAATTACTTAAGATTAGTCAGCAGGTGGGTGGGCGCCGTCAGCATAGCATTTTTTGATATTGGCATTGATGGAACTGCCAACGCCACACAACTAGCCTTGCTAATTCCAGTTGGTATCATGATTTTAGCTTTAGTCGGCTATGCTCTTTATTTTCTGTGCCGACAAACACCAAAGCGAGTGTGGTTGATTGTATTGTTATTAATTGCAACAACTGCTTTGTTTTTAGCAGTACCTGATATAATCAAGGGTGGAAGGCGATCGGCAAATCCGCGATATTTAGTTCCTTGTTATGTGGGAATTCAGCTAGCAGTGGCTTACCTGCTGTCTGCAAAAATTAGTAACAATTTGGAGAAGTTAAAACAGCAAAAACTATGGAAAATAGTTATAGTTGCAGTTTTTTCCGCAGGTATTATATCCGGTGGAGTTAGTTCTCAAGCAGATATTTGGTGGAATAAAGGCAGCGGTTGGTTGGGTGCCTTGGAAGTAGCCGCGACTGTTAATCAAGCCAGCAATCCCCTGATAATCAGCGATACCAACATTGCATACATCATGCCTTTAAGTTATTACCTAGAACCAAAAGTCAAACTGCTAATAGAACCCCGCTGTTACACTTCTTGCTACAAAAATCGAGAATTGGCAAAGAAAAAACCCCAACCCCCGCAAATTCCCGGCGGTTTCAGTGAGTTGTTTTTATACAAACCGTCAAAGGCTTTGCGATCGGCAATTCAGCAACAAAACTATCAAATAGAGCCGGCTGACACTAATGTTGAGCTTAATCTGTGGAAAATTACCAAAAAATAATCTCAAACATTAAGGCAAAAAACACGGGTTTGCTGCCCAAAAATAAATGTCTTATTCACTGCGACATACTGGCAATAAAAGGCATTTTGGGAAGTATGTCGCAAGTATAGTTCAATAGGGTTGTTTTTCGCGTTAAGCTAGAAGTTAAGAATCCAAAAATAACATCAAAAATCTAAAATGACAGTCACTGAAACCTCCAACATTCGTAAACTGCTATGTGATCCCGACTTAGGGCTGATTCCTCACCTAGAAAAGTGCCTGAAAGATTTGCACTCATCTGCGATCGCCAGTGGAGAGAAATTCAAGGTAGAACCTTACGATATAGAACTCAAAAACTGCCACACCCAGAAGCATCCCAACGACCAAAAACCCCTCGTCACCCAGTCAGTGTTAATAAAAGTTCCCCTGACTGGGAAAGTTCAAGACAAGATGCACCTATATCTGATTGCAACTGAGTTGCAGAACCAAATCGACTTCAAAATTATCGACTGGAGTGCCTTAGAACGCCGCCAATACGACATTCAGGGCATCCCCTTAAAGCAGCCGATCACCAAAATAGACGGCCAGATGAATTACGAGTTAGTATTCGATCGACCAAGCTACTGCTGCATCACCCTGTGCCGCCAATTTGACTTAACTTACGCCGCCAATTTTTAATTTGGCTTGTAGGGGCGGGTTTCACCAACAATATTTAGGTTGATTAACAATCTATAAAACCCGCCCTATCCCACGGTAAACCCCTTGTACATTTTTCGCATTCAATACAAATCAATGTTGATGTAGATTGTTAGTTGTGTGGGGGCGGGTTTATGTAGATTGTTAGTAGCAATTCGATATTGTTGGTGAAACCCGCCCCTACGAAATCTGGTAACAGTATGTCAAGCCCATCACCAATTCCCAATTCCCAATTACCAATTACCAATTATCAATTAATTCAAACCGATCGATTGGCAGTTTCCGCAAGAATCCTCTTAATATCAGCAGGAGTCAGACTCGGATTAGCTTGTAACATTAAAGCTATCACGCCGGATACTTGTGGCACTGCCATTGAAGTACCCGCAAAATATTGATAGGGAATCCCCGGTTGAGAAAGCGGCACAGTTGAATAAACATCACCAGAATCCGTCGTGCCACCGTCGCCGCCCGCAGCAACAAAATAATTAATTGCCTCCGCACCCGCCCGGTTAGAATAATCCGCAAACAAGCCATTTCGGGTGACAGCACCGACAGCAATTCCTACCTCATTGGCAAACCGAGCCGGATAATCTACTTGTGGGCGAGCATCATTTCCCGCCGCCGAAATCACGATCGCGCCTTGAGCTTCAGCCGCTCGAATCGCATTCAATTCTTGATCATTCAACTGTAGGCCGCCCAAACTCACATTAATCACCTTCGCTCCATTTGCCACCGCATAATTAATCGCATTAATTTCATCCCGAATTTTACCCACCCCTGCCCCATCAAGTATTTTCAAAGGCATAATCTTCGCAGTTGGAGCCGTTCCAGTAATCCCAACCCCATCTTTTTTCGCAGCAACTAAACCCGATATATGAGTGCCGTGATTGTTATCATCCATCGGGTCATTATCGTTGTTGACAAAATCCCATCCCCGGAAATCATCAACAAAGCCATTGTTGTCATCATCAACCCTGTTGCTAGCTTTATTGCGACCGATCGCATCAACACCAGTTTCCCCCACATTGCTCCAAATATTCCCCGTCAAATCCGGGTGATTGTAGTCAACTCCGCTGTCAATAACTGCCACCACAATTCCGTCTCCAGTCAATCCCTGGGCCCAAACCTCTGGAGCTTTAATTAAATCTCTGCCCCACTCGTCGCCGCCCAAGTCGGGAACGTCAGGAAAAGGTGCAGTACCTTGAGCTTTAGCAACTGCCGCCGCTGCATTCACCAAACCGAACCCAAAACGAGAGTCAAAACCCTGCAAGTTGCTCGCATTGTTAGTAAAAACAGTTGCAGGGGTTGCAGACAGATTGAGGGAGAAATTTGTACTGCCTTGGTATTGATAAATTCGGACAAAGTAAGTTCCTGCGGCTAAACCGTTGATGTCGATCGACTCCGGCGATAAATCCGGTTCTTGAGAAGAAGCAATAATATCAGTGAAGTCAATAGAATTGTCGCCGTTAAGATCTTTAATTAATGCCACATCAACATCCGCCGTCAAACCGCTGACAGTTAATTTAAAGTCGCTAGTTGCAGGCAAAGTAAAGCGGTAAAGGCCGTCTGGCCGAGCATTGCTAACCGAGTCTGCGATCGTTTGAGTGCCGCCCAAAACGCCTAAATCGCGAGCTTGATCGAGTTGGTTGCCCAATACGGTAGTTGCAGAGATGAATGTATCGGCGAGGTCTTGTGGAGATGCGTTAGCTACCAAGCCTAAAATAGCATTGGATTGGCGAATTTTAATTAATGTATTGGAAATACCGGGGGCGATCGAGATTTCTTCGAGAATCAAGTCAGCTTCGGTAAGATTGTCAGTCAGTCCGATCGAATCCACAAAACTGTTAAAGTCAGTAATCACGTCAGCAGCAGCAGGATCGGAGACTGCGGAGTCGCTGCGGAGGACAAAGGTATCTGGGCCCAAACCCCCTGTCAGCGTATCTTTGCCGCCATCGCCCACTAAAACGTCGCTGCCGTCGCCGCCGTTGAGGGCGTCATCTCCCTTACCTCCCTGCAAGGTATCGCTGCCCGAATCGCCAAATAGGAAGTCGTTGCCGGCACCACCGTTAAGCAAATCGTTGCCCGCACCACCGAACAGCGTATCGGAATTGCTACCGCCGAGAATGCGATCGTTACCATTATCACCGCTGATGCGATCGGCATCCGACGAACCGACAATAAAATCGTTGCCGCCGAGGGCAAAAAATCCGTTAGGATAAGGAGTCAAAAAGCCCGGAGTCAAGGCGAAACTATTGGGGCTATCATCTAAAAGATAGGAAAGACCGTCAGGGCTCGGGCCGGGCATAGAAATGTACTCCTAGCGAGGTATATGGATCTAAATTTTAGATTTTAAATTTAAGTTTGTGGTTAAAAACGCCCTAAATAGTCTGTAAGGCGGGCATTACGCACAGTCTGTAGAGGTCTGCATAGGTTAGGTTAAACAGATTTATTCCGTCATATCATGTCGTGTAAATCAACCACAATTCCGCCTTAGCCGATCTCAAATATAAAATCTAAAACAGTATAACTTAATCCCAAATTCAAAATCGGGATCAGAAAATGGGAAAACAACACTTGCATCGAATTCAGAATTTTTTAAATCTCGCGAAGTCGCATTTAAAGCCTTATTTGCGCTATTTGATTTTGGGCGGGACGTTTTTATTTATTGCCAAAGCGTTTTTAACTCACTGGCGAGAAGTCGCGAATATCCAAATTCGAGCCGAAAGTTTTCCTTTGCTGGCGATCGCCCTTGGCGTTACTTTATTTTCTCTAATTTTTGTCGGCTGGGTGTGGATGTTGATTTTGCGAGAATTCCGCCAACCTGTAACTGCCGCCTGGGCGATTCAAGTTTTTCTCAAAACTAATATTGCCAAGTATTTACCGGGGAATATTTGGCATTTTTGGGGTCGAATATTGGAAGCCAAAAAGGCAGGTATTTTCCCCAAAGCTGCTACTCTTAGCGTGTTGCTGGAACCGCTGCTGATGGCTTCTGCGGGCGTTTTGATCGGGTTAATTTGTTTTGACAAATTCAATTGGTTTTTGCGGATTGTCGGTTGTGCTGCTATTTTAACGGCGATTCATCCGCGAATTTTAAATCCGATCGTTCTCTTTGTAGAGCGGTTGAAGTTATCCAAGAACAATGGGGAAAATTCCCAGGCTGAGGAGGCTGCGGGCGATCGACAAACTTTGCGTTTAGAGTCTAGCTCCAATCTAGCTAAAAAAACATCGAGTGTCAAGTCCCGTCGCCAAATTAATTTGCCAATTAAACGCTATCCTTTAGTGCCGTTAATCGGACAAATGTGTTTTATGGGATTGCGGGGCTGCGGTTTTTTGCTAACTGTAGCGGCTTTAACTCCGGTGAACTTGAGCAATATTCCTAGCTTGTTGGGTGCTTTTTGTTTTGCCTTTGTTGTGGGTTTAGTTGTGCCTGGTGCACCGGGAGGAATGGGAGTATTTGAAGCAACGGCGATCGCCCTGCTGTCCGATCGCTTTTCTACGGGTATAATTCTGAGTGCGGTGGCTTTGTATCGGATAATTAGTATTCTGGCGGATGTTTCGGGTGCTGCTTTGGCAAAGCTCGATCGCCAGCGCGGGCACAGTTAAAAAAAGAAGACCGGGCGGTTGAAACCGCGTCTATACAGACAAAACCCGCGACTCGACTTCGCTCGCCGAACACCTCCGCGGGTTGAAGATTACGTTGTTTTCTTAAGTCCGCGGAGGCGGACATCGTTTGTGTAGACGCGGTTTCAACCGTACCACCAATTTCATAAAGTAGCGCTAGATATTACCCCCCCCAACCCCCCCTTAGTAAGGGAGGGGCTAAGACTTCATCTATAGCACATCTTTATAAAAATGGTATACGTCCTATCTACAAACCTGTTTATTTGCGGATACGATATCAGATTAAAGCATTTTTTCCAGAAATTGCTTGGCCCGATCGCACTTTGGGTTGCTAAAAAACTCCTGCGGCGGTACATCTTCCGCCACCTTTCCGCCATCCAAAAACAAAATCCGGTGGGCGACTTCCCGCGCAAAACCCATTTCGTGAGTTACAATTGCCATTGTAATTCCCGTTTTCGTCAAAGCTTTCATCACATCTAACACTTCTTTAACCATTTCTGGATCGAGTGCAGAAGTCGGTTCGTCCATCAACAAAATATCCGGTTCCATAGCCAAACAGCGGGCGATCGCCACCCGCTGTTTTTGTCCCCCCGAAAGCTTAGAAGGATAAACCTCCGCCTTATCTGACAAGCCCACTTTTTCCAGCAATTCTAATCCCTTCAGACGCGCCTCCTCCTTAGCAACCTGCTTCACCTTTACAGGGGCATATATCACATTTTGCAGCACAGTCATGTGCGGGAACAAGTGGAAATGCTGAAAAACCATCCCCACTTTCTGGCGGATTTTCATAATATCTGCCTTCGGCAAAGTAATATCCACCCCGTCAATGTATATCTTTCCAGAAGTCGGAATTTCCAGTAAATTCAAACACCGCAAAAAAGTAGACTTGCCGCACCCCGAAGGGCCGATAATGGCAATCACTTCTCCTTTATGAATCTCAGTAGTTATCTCGCGCAAAACCTTAAGATTGCCAAAAGATTTATACAGGCGATCGACCTTAACTGCTACTTTGGAGTCTGCGTTCGAGTACATTGGCCCCCCAAGTTAAACTAAGCACCATCAAATAATAAATTGCGCCGACAAATATCAAAGGTTCAAAGTAAATATACTTTTCTGCTCCCACAATTGTAGCGCGGCGCAGCAAGTCTTCTACCCCAATTACTGAAACTAAAGCTGAATCCTTCAGCAAAGCAATACTTTCATTCACCAATGCAGGCAAGATGTTTTTCAACGCTTGCGGCAAGATAATATCGCCCATCATTAGTTTGTAGGGAACACCAAGGGATTCTGCCGCTTCTTTTTGACCTTTATCTACGGCTTGAATTCCCGCGCGGATTGTTTCGGAAATATAAGCCCCAGAATTCAGAAAAAAAGTAATGACGCCAGCTTGCAGCGCCGATATATTATAGCCCGTAAGCTGCGGCGTTGCAAAATAAACTAAAGTCAACTGCAAAATTAGTGGTGTTCCTCGAAAAATTGAGGTGTAAGCAGTGGCAAACCAGAACAGCGGTTTAATGCTAGAAATCTTAAACAGAGACAGGACGATTCCCCAGAGAAATCCCAGAAATGCCGACAGCAAGGTAAAGGTGAGCGTTACCCAAATCCCGGACAAAATATAAGGCAAACTCGGCAAGATTTTGCCAAAATCTAACCCGAACTTGGATGCTGCAGCAGGCTGAGTTCCTTGAGCGGGTTCTTGCGGAATTGGGCGAGAAAACCACTTATTAGCTAGTTCCTTAATTTGACCGCTGGCTTTCATTTGCTGAAGGACTCGGTTGAATTCTGGAACTAATCTCGAACCTTTCCCAAAGGCGATCGCCGAACCGCTTGCTTCAGTATTCGGAATTGTGTTAAATTCCAAGTCTGGGTTGGCTGCTGCATAACCTGTAGCGACAGTATCCTCGATCACTCCCGCCGCGAGGCGGTTCGATTTAATTTCTTGAATGATATCAGGAATTCTATTCAGAGGAGCCAGTTGCACCCCGGCCATTTTTTTCACAGCTTCCTGCTGAATACTTCCGAGTTGAACGCCTACTTTTTTCCCGGCTAAATCTTCAGCTTTGGTCAAATTGCTGCCTTTATTGGCGACAATTGTATTTTGAGCTTCGTAGTAAAGGTCAGAAAAATTAACATTTTTTTTCCTTTCGGCTGTGGGCGTCATTCCAGCCATCACAAAATCGGCTCTGCCCGCCTGCAAAGCGGGAATTAAGCCGTTAAAATCCATGCCAATTACTTTCAGCTCGTAGCCCAATTTTTTAGTAATATATTTGGCAATATCGATGTCAAAACCGATAATTTCGTTGCCGCTAACAGCCGTATCTTTAAATTCGTATGGCGGGTAGTCTGGGGAAGTCGCGAGTGTTAAAGTCTTGTTGGCTTGGGCGTAGCTGGCGATCGCAATCAAACAAAAGGCGATCGCGATCGCCGCCACCAGCATTGATTTTAATTTTAAACGTTTCATATCGATGTCCTAAAAAATCCCCTCGCCACCAAAACATACCACAAATCGGAATTAAGTCACCCTTGTAAAGGAAGATATACTCCTGGACGCAAGGGTTTCCAGAAACCGGGTTTGATGGACAAACAAACTGCATAATTACCATTTAATAATAGTAAAAAACCCGGTTATAAAGGTATTAATGCGCCCAGGGCGGCAGATAGATAATTGTGCCACCAACTTATATTTAAAAAATCTCCGCAATGCACAATGTTTAACATTTTAGAAAGTAAAGCTTGCCCGAACAACCCCAGAAAATTTATAGTCTAAGAGTCAACTGTGTTGAATATGGTGACTACTCCTCTATTATTAAATTCACCCCGATCGATCGGCGAAAAACGGGTAATTTTCCATAAGTTGAATGGGCAAGCCTATCAGCAAATTGTCCTAGCAATTGGCGAGAGTCGCTCTGCCCATTTTACCTACGATCGCGGCACTTTAGAAATTACAGCGTTATAATAACTGTTGCAAAAATGCTTCCAGTTCTGTCCGTCCTTGTTGAGTAATTGAGTTGTAGAAGACTTCTTTTTGTCCATTGGGAGTGTAGAAACGATAGAAGCGTCGATCGAGATCGATTTGTCGCAGGTATACTAAGGGAACGCCAACAGATGCAAGGAGTCGGGCTTTTTTGCGATCGCGCACCTGCACCTCTGGGCGATCGTGCCAATGAGATTGACATTCTATCACCAGTTTGGCTTTGCGACTAGCACAACAGCCGCGTTCCATCAAGGCGATATCGACTCTGGAACTCACCCAAAATTTCCAAAGTTCAATGGGAAGACGGGTGAAAGTTTCTGGACGGGAACAGATGATTTCTAGGGGAACTTGGGGACAGTAACGGAAGCGATCGCCTAAAATCATCTCTAGAATATCGATAGCGATCGTTTCTAACTCGTTGATAATTTCTCCGCTTTGGAAGTGGGGAAATGAAGACAAAGAATTGTCATAGTCAAAGGCGTATAGCATTAGTTTTATTTCCGATTAGGGTTAGTGGGAATTAAAGGGGTTGTAGATGACTGTCCAAGCGTTTGCACCAATAGCGGTGGCAGTCCAAGCGCCCTTCTGGTAAGGTTTGCCTTCTTTCCGAGCGCGGTAGAGAGTTGTGGTGGATACCTCCAACAGTTGTGCCGCTCTATGGGTTGTGCAGGATTGCTCTATTACAGTTGGTTGGGATTGGAGTTTTACCCTTCTCTTTTTGTTAAGGGAGTCGAGGGGTGTGGGTGGCTCGTCTGGGAAAAGGCTGAGTTGAAAGGCTGTCATAAGCTGAACCTTTGAGTGTTAATGATTCAAGCCTATGGGAGTCAACTGGATTTTTCCAGAGCAAAACGGTTCAGAAAAAAGTGAACTGATCTGAACTGGTCAAGAAACTTGATACTGACTATGCTAGGGATAGTTTTGATTGAGATTTTGCGCCTGTGCTGTTGTCCCGCCGTGGACTCAAGTCCACGGCTAAGAGCTACTGTCCACTTAAGTGGACTGAAGAGCGCTTTTTTGGGT
>JARCMA010000577.1 GCA_030248405.1 Microcoleus sp. MP8IB2.171 | reverse complement strand
CTGGTAAACCGATCCCCGCCCGTGGCAAAGTCGAACGCACTGAAGCCACACTTTTTACCGCTAGAACCGCCAAAGAACTTTGCGTCAAAATCCTAGAAGAAACCCGCCCCAGCCCGGTGACAATGTTAGATCACGCGGCTTATCTGGGACGGGAATTTGTACGGGCAGAAATTGCATTGTTGAGCGATCGAGAATACGTTCAAGATTAGTCCAGCCGCGCCAGAATTTATTGACAAAACGGCAACTTACTAGACAGGCATTGCATTCAGGCGATCGTTATTCTTGAAATTATCCGCGTTCATCTGTGTGTATCAGCCTGTCATCTGCGGTTGAGCTATCAAAGATTTATGCAATGCAAGTCTATTGTATCTGACAGCAACCGATTACGAAAAACCTTGATACCAGAAATAAGTCACCATCGGAATCACTGTCGCCAACACCAACAGCACAACCACAACAACTGTGGCATTGCCTTGATCGGTTTCTTCAGCTTTTTTAAACGTGCCTTCAACTTGAATGTTATCAACAACTTCAGGCGCGCCCGGATCGGGTTCACCGGACAAAACAGTTGCAATGCGCGAACTGGCCTCTGTCAAAGCCTCGTTGTATTTGTTAGCTTCCCGCAGAGGCACTTGCACAGTTTCCCCAGCTACACTCTGGGCAATTTCATCGGATAGCAGGGATTTCACCCCTTCGCCGGTGCGAATTGCCGCGCTGTTGGTAACAGTGTCGAGAACGAGTAAAATTTGATTAGTCTGGTCTTCTTTTGCCGGAAACCACTGTTCAAACAGTTGGTCAGTGAAAGTGGCAGCCGTTTCGCCGTAGTCTAAGCGGTGAATGGTGACAAACCTGACTTGTTTCCCTGTTTGCTGTTCCAGGTTGTCGAGTTCGCTGCTGATATTGCTTTCGCTGCTGCGACTGAGCACGTCGCCTTTGTCAAACACCCAAGTTTGATCGCCCGCCGACAACACCGGCATTTCGTATACGCCCGTCGCCAATGCCGGCAATACCGCTATTTGGGATGCGATCAGGACGATCGCGATCGTCGCCGCCAAAGGTTGGAGATATTTTCTCCAGTTAAATAATTGCTTCAGGAGTCTGGTCATGAGGTTAACCGTAAAACTGACTTTTTTCCAAAAATACTATAGAAACCCCCGTAAAATTCATTTTATGCAGGGCAATATTTACAATTAGCTCGCCAGTGGAACTCCCCGCCCGATTATTTTAGGATTCTAACTATGGAACCAGCAGACACTTATAAAGGTTGGATTATTCAATCTCAGAAAGTCTTCTACGTCGAAGTTTGGGATAGCCGCGGCAACCGACACGTCGCTGTCCAAAATGCCAAGACTGAGGAGGAAGCTTTGGAATTGGCCAAAAAGTGGATTGAGAAATATGAGTCAAAACCCGGAAGAATGCCGATCGACGTACCGCATCCTTTCGGAGACATGATCGATATGCCCTTTTAACTCAGTTGAATGTTGACTGTTGACTGTTAAAATTACAGCTTGTAGGGTGCTCTACTAGAGACAAAACCTGTTCAAATCGAGAAATTATGAGAAGGGACGCACCCAAAGACTATGCCAGTTGCGTCCAAGACTACATTTGTCATGAGATACAATTACGAAATTCCTCGCAATTTACGCGTATTTTCCACCAAACTCCGAGCAAATTCGTCTAACCTTTCAGACAGTTTTTCATCCAACAATTTACCATCAGGACTAAAAGCTTTCCAAGCTTGTCCGATCGCAATTTGTTCAGGAATTACCCAAGCGTGCACCCATCTCAAAATCACGCGCAAATCGTTGAGTGCGTTGCTGTTAACTTGCCCTCCCAAAACGCTAATCGCACCCGCAACTTTCCCGTCCAAATGCTCAAAACTCATCAAGTCCAGGGCATTCTTGAGAGCACCGCTGACGCTACCGTGATACTCCGGCGTTGCCAAAATCAAGCCGTCGGCTTGCTTAACCGCATTCTGCAGCTTTTCCACATCCGGGTAATCGGGATAATCATTCTCACCATTGCAGAATGGCAGATTGAGCGATCGCAAATCGAATATTTCAACTTCCGCGCCCAGGGCCTGCGCCCGTTCTGCTGCCACCTTCAACGCTAACTGGCTGTAGGAGCCAGCCCGCAAACTTCCACCAATGCCGACAATCTTTACCATAAAGCTTAAAAACAATAACTGTCTTGACTAAAGCGTACTCATTACGACTATGATTAATGTAGCAAGTTCGATCGGCAACTGTCAATCGATTTTAGATTTTAGATTTACGGATGTGGTCCAGAAACCGGGTTTTTTGAGCAAAATCCTTCGTTGAAGCCCGCAGATTCGGTAAAAAACCCGGTTTCTGAGTCGCAGTGCGTAAGTTCAGGGAGGGGGCCGAGAAACCGGGTTTTTTGACCAAAAGACGCGTAATAGCCGACAGATTTGGTATAAAACCCGGTTTCTGAGTCGCAGTCGGTTCAAAACCCGCCATCTTGAGCGCCTATTGAAATACCAGCGACAGATAAACCCATTCAACACCCGCCCTCTTGTTAAAATAAATGAACGTAGCAAACCACAAGCGGTCAATCTTGGCAGTCTTCAACCTTGGGCACAGCAATATGAAAAATTCTTGGAAACACGCATGGCTGGGGCATCTAGCTGTAAACAAAGACAAATCGAGCCAGAATCCTAAAAAATCAATTCCAGGACGGAATCTTTGGCGCATCCTGGGCAGTTTAGTGATTTCTCAAGGAATATTGTTCTCGACCCCGGTGTTTGCCGACAGCGCGCCAAACACCATGAGTTACAGCCAACTGATCGACAACATAGAAAAAGGGCAAGTCAGTAAAATCGAAGTAGACGAAACTCAAAAAACTGCCAAGGTTAGGCTAAAAAATCAAAAAAGCGATCAAACCCAATCAGTTAGTCTGTTCGATTACAACAACCGAGAACTGTACTCGCAAATCCGCGCCAAAAAGATTGACTTTGAAGTCAAACAAACAGCCGACAACGCCGCCGCAGTCAGTTTAGTAGTAAACTTGCTAGTGATTTTTGCAGTGTTGGCAGTGTTGATGGCAATCCTGCGCCGATCGACCCAATCTCAAGGAAATGCCATGAACTTCGGCAAATCCAGAGCCCGTTTCCAAATGGAAGCCAAAACCGGCGTGATGTTCGACGACGTAGCAGGCATCGAAGAAGCTAAAGAAGAACTGCAAGAAGTCGTAACCTTCCTCAAAAAACCCGAACGCTTCAACGCCATCGGCGCCAAAATTCCCAGAGGAGTTCTGTTAATCGGGCCTCCAGGAACCGGCAAAACAATGCTGGCAAAAGCCATCGCAGGCGAAGCAGCCGTCCCCTTCTTCAGCATCTCCGGTTCCGAATTTGTCGAAATGTTCGTCGGAGTCGGCGCCTCCCGCGTCCGCGACTTGTTCCGCAAAGCTAAAGAAAATGCGCCCTGCATCGTCTTCATCGACGAAATAGACGCCGTAGGGAGGCAGCGCGGTGCTGGTATCGGCGGCGGTAACGATGAACGCGAACAAACTCTCAACCAGTTGCTGACAGAAATGGACGGCTTTGAGGGTAACAGTGGCGTGATTGTGATTGCAGCTACTAACCGGCCCGACGTACTCGATACCGCCCTGCTGCGGCCCGGCGGGTTCGATCGGCAAGTAACGGTAGATTTACCCAGTTACAAAGGGCGTTTAGGGATTTTGCAAGTTCACGCGCGCAACAAAAAACTCGACCCAGAAGTTGCCCTAGACACGATCGCCCGCCGCACTCCCGGCTTTTCCGGCGCCGACTTGGCAAACTTGCTCAACGAAGCAGCTATTCTCACAGCGCGGCGGCGCAAAGACACGATTACTAACTTAGAAGTTCACGACGCGATCGACCGGATCACGATCGGGCTTACGCTCAACCCGCTGCTGGACAGCAAGAAAAAGTGGATGACAGCATACCACGAAGTCGGACACGCCCTAGTCGCGACAATGCTTAAAAATGCTGACCCGGTGGAAAAAGTAACGATTATTCCCCGTTCCGGCGGCATCGAAGGCTTTACTAGCTTTGTGCTCGACGACGAAATGCTCGACAGCGAAGGTTTGAGGAGTCGGGCTTTGCTGTTAAACCGAATTAAAGTAGCTTTGGGGGGACGGGCGGCGGAGGCCGAAATTTATGGCGATGCTGAAATCGACACCGGTGCCGGTAGTGATCTCAGAAAAGTTAGCAGTCTCGCGAGGGAGATGGTAACGCTTTACGGAATGTCGGATTTGGGGCCTGTGGCTTTGGAAAGTCCGAACAATGAGGTGTTTTTAGGCCAAAACTGGAATTCGCGATCCGAGTATTCCGAAGACATGGCAATCAAGATCGATCGGCAAGTCCGGGAAATTGCCTTTGACTGCTACGAAGAAGCTCGCCGAATTATCCGCGAAAACCGCGCTTTGGTAGACAAACTTGTCGAAGCGCTGTTGGATGAAGAAACGATCGACGGCGACGAATTCCGCCAAATTGTCGCTCGGTACACTGAGTTGACAAAAAAAGAGTTGGCCCCAACGTAAAGAGTCATTAGTCATTGGTCATGAGTTATTAGTTATTCAAGTTTGTAGTGAGGACTTTATTCCTAATTATCGAAAAAATAAGGACTTTATTCCTTACTACAAACCAAGAAAAATGACTACTCACTAATGACTAAGGACTGCTAACAACTGACTAATTAAGATTGTTGCGAATACATTTCCCGGAGTACCAAAGCCGGGTCTACCCAGCGGCCGCCGTACTTCAATCCCCAATGCAAGTGAGGCCCACTGGTGCGGCCCGTCATTCCCACTCTGGCAATTCTCGCACCGGCCGGCACAGTTTGACCCTGCCAAATTTGCAGGCCACCTTCGCGATCGGTATAATAACGCCCGCCGTTAGCCGTTAGCACTCGGCCTCTGAGGTGACAGTAGATGTGTTCCCAATTTCCCGATCGCACTACCATACCAGTACCGCACCTGCCATCTTCCCAAACTTCCACAATTTGGCCGCCCCACCAATTGCGGATATAGCTGCCTTCCGGGGCGGCCAAGTCCAAACCGTAATGAAAATCCCCGCCACGGGGGCCGAAGGCAGAAGTGTATGTTTCAAAGTTTTCGACTGGAAAAGAAGCTTCTTGCCACAAATTACCCGTCGCTACTCTGCTTGGTAAGCCTGACTGAGCTTTGACCACCTGCTGCTGCAAATAAGGGCTGATCAACACAATGCCGATCGAAAGTGCCAGCAGCAGCATCTGTCTGAGACGAAAAAAGCGTTTTGCCGTCAGCGGGCCTCTAGAGTCTTGCAGGATTTTTTTCACGGCTCAAAGTTAAATGTGTGTGTGAGTGTGCGTTGTCTGTTAGGCTCACATCTTGCACCTTTGTCAATCAAGCTTTCAGGGGCGGGCTTTCCGGCCCAACCCCTACTCCCCACAAAAAAATCATTTTTTGTGGAACGGGCCCCAGAGCCCGTTTCTGACGTGCAAGATGTAAGTTATGCCAATTCGCTGCAAGATTGGCTTTGAGCTCTACCCGCGATCGCGAATCAGTTTATCAACAACGTGTATCTTACTCCATCCAAAACCCGTGTCAAGGCTTCCGGGTAAATGCCCAGGGGTGATCAAAAAAAATTGGCTGAGGAATTTGTGCTGCGGTTGAATTCGATCGAGCTTTTGCTTGACACTATAGTTAAGTTCGGGGATTTTGGATGACATCCAAAATCTCAAATTCATCACAAACATCAAGCAATGCTTACTGAAATTTTCCCCTTTAGTTTTGCCATAGACGCAACTGCGATCGCTGGTGCGTCCTTGTGGTCTTTGGCCCTGTACTGGGGCCTGTCGCCCCTGACAGAATGGGTAATCCTGCAACTCAACCGCTGGATGAATTTTGCCGAGAGATCCCTCTACACCTCAGAAACCGAGTTTGAAAGAACCCGCCAAGCCAGAGAAGCTCAAAATGCCTTTTACGCTTCGCTGTTGAGCATTCTGCCCTTTTTGATTGTGGGCGGATTGTGCAATTGGGGCGTCGAATTGTCTCTGGGCACTGGTTGGGCGGTATCTATGGGTACGATCGCCTGTATTGGTGGCGGCGTGTACGAGCTCGGCCGCCGAGACGGCGAGGAATCTTAGGCGATTTTAGATTTTGGATTTTGGATTTTGGATTGCTGAAGATATTCGGGAATTCATCGTCTCAAATCCAAAACTCAAAATCTCAAATTGATAGATCAACCGCAGATGCTAGAGAGATTAACGCAGATGAACGCAGATAATTTCAAGAAGAGCGAACGAATGAATGGAATTCAAGTCTAAAATTTATAAGATATTTCAACCGTAATTTGACTCAGGATGTTTGCCTAAAAGCCGCAGTTGCTGTTCTGTAGCAGTAGCGATAATTTCGGGGTTAAACTGCCACGGCCAAGGCGAAAATTTCTGCGCGATGTTGCGGTGGGAATAATGCACTTGCAGTAAGTAGCGAGTTCCATCTGTTGTCGTATTTCTGCCGCCGGAATGCCAAATTTCACTGCGAAAAAACAGCACGTCTCCTGCTTTGCAGACAACTGGTTCGGGCGAGTGTCCGTTCCAAGTTTCTTCCCCGCGATCGGGTTTTCTACCAGATTTGTGACTGCCAGGAATAATATAGGTAGGACAGAGGTCTTCTGTGATGTCGCTGAGATAGAAATGGGCTGTACAAATCCATACTGGCAGTTGAAAAGTGCGATCCTCTTCTAGGGCTCCGCTAACGGCAAACACGCTTTCGGGCAGTGGCACAAACACCTGATCGACGTGCACTCGCCAACCGTCATAACCGGGCCCGCTTTTCCACGCAGTCATGCCGATAATGTGGCAATCGCTGCCCATCAATGCTTCGGCTAACTCAATGATACCCGGTCGATCGATATATGAAAGCCACAGCCGATCGCGATTAAAAACGCATTTAAAATGCTGGTTCAATTCACTCCAACTGCTACCGTCGAGTCCGAAGGGTTGCAGGCGATCGAGTGCTTCCTTGGTTTGCGCGACTTCCGACGGACTGAGTACACCAGGAATCAGCGCAAAACCATCTTCATGCACTGCTTCTGCTAGACCTGCGGTATCGAAAAGATCACAAGTCTTTTGCCGATAGCTGAAAACTTCGCTTAACGTGCTTGCGTTCATAATTCAAAAAGTAAAATTATTAACTGTTATTAAATTAACACTTATTCTGCTCGATACTTGCATACTATGAAACCAGCCACCCGGTTTATTGGTACATCAAGACTTACACAAAATTTAATTATGTAGGGCACGCACTGCTCACGTTACGTCTGATTTGGGGATAAATCAAATGAAATATAAACCAGAACCAACATCATTAAATCAAGCCCGCGCCGCCTTCAAAGAAATTTGGGGATACGACGACTTTCGACCACCCCAAGGAGAAATAGTCGGTAGTTTATTAGCCGGAAAAGATACAATTATAATTATGCCGACAGGTGGCGGCAAATCAATCTGCTTTCAACTGCCAGCTTTGTTACAAACAGGCTTGACTTTGGTAGTTTCGCCGTTAGTCGCATTGATGGAAAATCAAGTGCAAGAATTGCGCGATCGCAATCTGCCCGCTTCCCTCCTCCACAGTCAATTGCCAACAGCGCAGCGCCGACAAACTATGCACTCGCTGCAACAAAACAAATTAAGATTGCTGTACCTGTCTCCTGAAACGTTACTCAGCAAACCTGTTTGGGAAATTATCACTCAGCCACACATCCAAATCAATGGTTTAATATTAGATGAAGCTCACTGTTTAGTCCAGTGGGGCGATACATTCCGACCAGCTTACCGCCGTTTGGGAACAGTGCGGCCGGCTTTGTTGAAAGCTAAACCAGCAAACAGTAAAATTGCGATCGCAGCTTTCACCGCTACCGCCAACCCGGAAGCACAGAAAACCATCAAAAATGTCTTGCAACTGCACAAGCCGGAAGCATTTCTACTAAGTCCTTACCGTTCTAACCTGCACCTGCAAGTGCAGACAGTCTGGACGCCGAGAGGACGCAAACAGCAGTTATTAAATTTTATCAAAGCTCGACCAAAACAAGCAGGTTTAGTCTACGTCCGCACGAGAAAAGATAGCGAAAATTTAGCAGATTTGCTGGAAGAAGCAGGTTATGAAACAGCAGCATATCATGCAGGTTTAAGTCCAGAATCGCGCCGAAACATAGAAACAGCTTGGCTAAATAACGATCTTAAATTTGTGATTTGTACCTGTGCTTTCGGGATGGGAATTAATAAGCCGGATGTGCGGTGGGTTGTTCACTTTCAAGCACCTTTGCTATTATCGGAATACATTCAGGAAATTGGGAGAGGCGGACGCGACGGCAAATCGGCGATCGCCCTGACGTTGATTAGCGAACCGACGGGTTTGCTTTATCCCGATGACCAACAAAGAGCACAATTTTTTCAAGATAAATTGCGATTGCAATACCGAGAAGCGCAGCAGTTGGCCAAAAAACTGCCAGTTAAAGGCGATATAGAAGCAGTTTCCCGTGAATTTCCCGAAAGCGCGATCGCCCTTTCAATCTTGCACAGCAGCGGACAATTAACTTGGCAAGATCCTTTTAATTATGCGATCAATAAATCTCCACAGCAAAAAGCGGAAAAATTAAATTTTACTGCAGCGGAAGAAATGGCAAAATATCTCAAACATCGCGAATGCAGGTGGCAATTTTTGCTGCAAGCTTTTGGGTTTGCCAAGGAAGCTAAATCAATGCGGTGCGGCCACTGCGATAATTGTCGATAGAATTGACAATTT
>JARCMA010000077.1 GCA_030248405.1 Microcoleus sp. MP8IB2.171 | reverse complement strand
TCTTTGCAGCAGCAATTCGCCGAAAGAGAACACCGGGAACACGAGTTTCAGCAGCAACTCGCCGAAAAATCCAGTGCTCTGGAATCTTTGCAGCAGCAATTCGCCGAAAGAGAACACCGGGAACAGGAGTTTCAGCAGCAATTCGCCGAAAAATCCAGTGATCTGGAATCTTTGCAGCAGCAATTCGCCACCGAAAAGCAAAATCTCGAAAGCCAATTCCAGGAAACCGTGTCGAAGTCGAGTTACGAATCTTTGCAGCATCAGTTAGCAGAAAAGTCAAGTGCGATCGGCGACTTCCAAGTTAAACTGACCAAGTTGCAATATCTGGAAAATGAATTGAGCCAGAGTGCGGCGAAACAGCGAAATTACGAGACTTTGCAGCAACAGTCTCAAGAACAGCTAAGAACCATCAAAGCTTTACGAGAACAGCTAGCTCAAATGCAGGCTGTGGCTGGGATTGGCGAAGCTTATCTCAACAAGTGGCGTCGTCCCTGATTCTTTCATCAGCTACGGCAAAAACTCGGGTTGCTTTGGGCGATCCGGCTGCACCTTACCCCTAAAACGTCCTCTCAACTCGGCCTCCTTCCTCTTGTAGCGATAGATTTCAACCTGTCGCTACAAGAGCTTTTTATTGCAAAATATGAGCATACTATTAAGAAATATTACAATAAATAAATTATGAGAGGCGATCGCACCCCTGAGAGCAAATCCAATCCAGCAGACACAAAGGGCCGCGTCACGGTAATTGGAGGCGGCATCGGCGGGCTCACAGCAGCCGCCCTGCTAGCCCGCAGAGGATACAAAGTGCTAGTGTTAGATCAGGCGATCGTCCCAGGAGGATGCGCTTCCACCTTCAAACGCAAAGGCTTTACCTTCGATGTCGGCGCCACGCAGGTTGCAGGATTGGAACCCGGAGGCATTCACCACCGAATTTTCTCAGAATTAGACATAGAACTTCCCGCCGCCACACCCTGCGATCCCGCTTGTGCGGTGTTTTTGCCGGGAGAAACTGCACCGATTAGCGTGTGGCGAGATCCGCAAAAATGGCAGGAAGAAAGACAGCGGCAATTCCCCGGTAGCGAACGTTTTTGGCAATTATTATCTACATTGTTCCAAGCTAGCTGGAAATTTCAAGGGCGCGATCCAGTTTTACCGCCCAGAAACTTATGGGATTTCTGGCAATTAATTCAAGCAGTTCGCCCCGATACTTTAATTACTTTGCCTTTCACTTTTATGACAGTGGGAGATGCTTTGCGCTTGTGCGGGTTGAGCGACAATTTGCGCTTGAAAACTTTTCTGGATTTGCAGTTAAAATTGTATTCTCAAGTCGATACTGAAGAAACGGCGCTGCTGTACGCGGCGACGGCTTTAGGAGTTTCCCAAGAGCCACAGGGATTGTATCATCTACAAGGAAGTATGCAGGTTTTGAGCGATCGACTCGTAAGTGCGATCGAGCTTTACGGCGGCAAAGTCCTGTTGCGGCATACAGTCGAAAGTATTGTCAGCGCCAACGGCAAAGCCACCGGTACAGTGATTCGCAATCAAAAAACAGGCGAAGTTTGGACAGAAACTGGCGATCGCATTGTTGCCAACGTGACCGCACAAAATCTAGTAAAATTATTGTCAAGCGAGCCTATTTTAGAAACTTTAACAGATAATTCAGACACAACAAATCAAATCCCAACTCAAATGACAGGCTACAAATATCGAGTCGATAAATTGCCGCCCGCATCCGGCGCATTTGTCATATATTTGGGAGTGCATGAAAGCGCAATTCCGGCAAATTGTCCGCCGCACCTGCAGTTTCTCTACGACTACGACGGCGAAATTGGCGAGAATAATTCATTATTTGTTTCTGTCAGCCATCCGGGTGATGGCCGAGCACCAAAAGGTATGGCGACAATTATCGCTTCGTCTTTTACTGATACTCGAATGTGGTGGAATTCGGCTGATTATGAAGGATTGAAGCAAAAATATGCTGAGGGGGCGATCGCCCGTTTGAGCGAATATTTCGATTTGACACCCGAAAAAATTGTACACCAAGAATCAGCCACACCCCGCACCTTTGCCCGCTACACGGCGCGCGATAAAGGCGTTGTAGGCGGCATCGGCCAGCGAATACCAACCTTCGGCCCCTTCGGATTTGCCAACCGCACGCCGATTAAAAACCTCTGGTTAGTCGGCGACTCTACCCATCCAGGAGAAGGAACCGCCGGCGTTTCCTATTCTGCTTTAACAGTCGCGCGGCAGATGGAGGCGGAGTTTTAATCGCAGATCAGACGGCGGTTGAAACCGCGTCTATACGAAGATCAGATCGGACGGCGGTTGAAACCGCGTCTACAGATCAGACGGCGGTTGAAACCGCGTCTACACAAACGATGTCCGCCTCCGCGGACTGAAGATTAGACGGCGGTTTCAACCGCCGACTCTTCAACCCGCGGAGGCGGGTTTTGTCTGTATAGACGCGGTTTCAACCGCCGAGTTTTCTAGACTCTATGACTACTTGATAGAAATCTTTGCGCCCACAGCTTCAAGCTGTTTCTTCATTTCTTCAGCAGCTTCCTTAGCAATAGCTTCCTTAACTGCTTTCGGTGCGGCTTCTACCAAATCTTTTGCTTCCTTCAGGCCCAGACCGGTAATTGCGCGGACTTCCTTCAGAATTGCGATTTTCTTGTCAGCAGGAACTTCTTCGAGCATGACAGTAAATTCGGTTTGCTCTTCTACGGGTTCAGGAGCGGCTCCACCACCCATACCGGGCATCATCATCATGCCGCCTACAGGAGCAGCAGCGCTGACGCCGAAAGCTTCTTCAATTTGCTTGACCAATTCAGAAGCTTCGAGCAAATTCAGAGACTTAAGTTTTTCCAAGATTTCATCAGTTGCAGTAGACATTCGTTAAACTCCTAGTTCGATTGTAGATTTGGGATTTGGGATTTGAGATTTGCTCATTCATCATTAGTTTTTCGTCTCCAGTCTTCTATCTATTGCTAAATACTAATGACTGAGGACTAATGACTAATTACTAATGACTTACACAGATGCGCTTTCTGCTTCTGCTTCAGGTTGTGCTTGTGCTTCTACTTCTGCTTCTGCTTGAGGTTCTGCTTCAGGTTGTGCTTCTACTTCTGCTGAACCGCCGTCTTTTTCAGCATAAGCTTTAAGACCGCGAGCGATCGAAGTAGGAACTTGATTGATACCCACAGCCAACTTGGTTGCGACACCGTTGATAGCGCCAGCAATTTGAGCCATGAGTTGTTCTTTCGACGGCAGATCAGCTAATGCTTTAATATCAGCTTCTTTCAGTACCCGTCCTTCCATCACGCCGCCGCGAAGTTCAGTCTTCTTGGAAGCTTTTTGGAATTCTTGGTAAGCTTTAATCGCGCCGCCAATATCTTCTTGCACGAACATAAACGCCGACGTACCTGTCAGCAATTCCTGCATCGGCTGCCATGTTTCATTGCCATCAACAGCAATTCGCATCAGCGTGTTTTTTGCCACTTGGCAACTGCTGCCTTTCGGACGCAAACGCCGACGCAAATCTGTGATTTCAGCAACAGTTAAGCCCGTGTAGTCAATCACGATCGCCAGTTGAGATTCGCTCAAGGTTTGCTTGAGGTCTGCAATAATCTCATTTTTTACTGCTAAACTTTTGCCCATACTTATTTCACCTCCTTTTAGGATCGAAAATTGCCCGTCAAAAACCCCGACCTTCGAGCCGGGGCAGAGAATTAAAAATTAACAAGTCAGAATTAAAAAATAGAAATTTTCTAATCTTTGAGTCTTGAGTTTTTATTTCTTCAGCCTCGGCAGGAAATTAAGCGATCGGCACCTGCGGTCTTCAGCTTATTGATTTTTGATTAGGCTATCACCAGAAGGCAGAGATGAGCAAGGGTCTGGCGTAAGTCTTGTGAGAGATTTACACAGACAGCCAAAGCTGTCTTTTACCTTCTGCCTTCTGCTTAATTCTTTCTAGGCAGCATCAAGTTTGGAATCGCGCAGGGCACTGATATCGACTTCGATCGATGGGCCCATTGTTGCGGATACGTACAAACTGCGCCAGTAGCGACCTTTAGCACCAGAAGGACGGTTGCGGTCAACAGTTTCTTGCAAAGCATGAAGGTTGACCAGCAAATCTTCCGCTGAGAAAGCTGCCTTGCCAAACATAACATGAACGATGCCAGTTCGATCGGCACGGAATTCTAGTTTACCACCTTTAAACTCGTTGATGGCCTGAGCAAGGTCAGTCGTCACCGTGCCACCTTTCGGAGAAGGCATCAAACCGCGCGGGCCCAACAACCGACCCAATTTTGCCACCAACGGCATCACATCTGGGGTAGCAATCAGGCAATCGAAGTCCATCATGCCCTTCTGAATTTCATCGATCAACTCTTCCGAACCAGCAATATCCGCGCCGGCATTCAGAGCTTCTTTAACTTTTTCGCCCTTAGCAATCACCGCAATTCTGACTACTTGACCAGTTCCTTTTGGTAGCGATACAGTTGTCCGCAACTGTTGGTCAGTATATTTCGGGTCAATTCCCAAACGGATGTGAGCTTCAGCAGATTCGCCAAACTTAGCGGTTGCTGTTTCTTTCAAAAGTTGCAGAGCTTCCAGCGGTAGATAAGGTCTCTCTTCAACTTTCTTTTGAAGTTCTTGCAGTCTTCGCGATACTTTCTTTGCCATTTTTGTTTTTTGGGGTCAGTCGATTTTAGATTTTGGATTTTAGATTTTAGATTGAACTGTTTAGCTCATTTCTAATCTAAAACATTTGCGATTCCTAGCGAAGCTTTGCTTCTCCCCCTGAATCGACTTAGGACTTACGATTTGAGCTTGAAGATTTTAGCTTCAAAATCCTGAATTACTGACAACTGTCAACTGTCAACTGACAACTGACAACTGACTTCAATCCGCGATCGCCACGCCCATGTTTTTAGCCGTTCCTGCCACAATTTTCATAGCAGCCTCAACATCATTAGCATTGAGGTCAGGCATTTTGGTTTCAGCGATTTCTCGCAACTGAGCCTGTGTAATTGTCCCTACTTGCTTGCGATTAGGTTCACCCGAACCCTTAGCAATGCCAGCAGCTTTTTGAATCAAAACCGAAGCCGGGGGGGTTTTGAGAATAAACGTAAAACTGCGGTCTTCAAAAACCGAAATTTCTACCGGAACCACCAGACCCGCTTGGTCTGCGGTTCTAGCATTGTACTCCTTGCAAAACATCATAATATTGACGCCGTGCTGACCCAGGGCTGGGCCGATAGGAGGAGCTGGGTTGGCTTTTCCCGCCGTAATCGCCAACTTAATTACTGCAACAACTTTCTTTGCCATTAGTTAGTTCTGTTTCTGAACCTGATTGAACTCCAATTCTACAGGCGTATCGCGCCCAAAAATCGAGAGTAAAACTTTGAGCTTGTTCCGTTCCGGGCTAACTTCAATCACATCACCTTCAAAATCCTTAAATGGCCCGGAAAGTACCACAACGTGGTCTCCAGCAGACATCGATACTTTGACAACCGGTTCTGATTCCTGAGCGTTTCTGAAGATCCGTTCTACTTCCGAATGACTCAGAGGTAGCGGTTTGACGTGACCCCTGCCGCGCCCGTAGCGGCGTTTTTGCTCTGCCCCGACAAAATTAATTACATTCGGGGTATTCTTGATCACCTGCCACGTATCCTCGTCCATAAACATACGGATGAGTACGTAGCCGGGAAAGATTTTTTCATCTGACTGCCGCCTGGAACCGTCTTTACCGACTTTGATCGCCGGAGTTTGCGGAATTTCTACTTGAACGATGCGATCGGCAACATCCAAAGTTTGAATCCGCTGCTGCAAGTTTGCCTTCACGCGCTTTTCGCAGCCAGAGGCAACTTGAACAGCATACCAGCGAGCATCAATTTCCGGCACATCTGGCGATGAAGCCTGTCCCGTCGCTTCTGTGGAATACTCAGATTCTTCTGATGCAAAAGTCATGACCCAAACACCTTTGCTGCGCCCCAGTTAAAGAAGTTATCCACCAAATAGATCAGGCTTGCTGAGAGGATTACCATCAAAAGCACTGCCAAAGACTCGCTGATTAACTGCTGCCTGCTGGGCCAAACCACTTTGTCGAGTTCTTCTCTAGTTTCCTTAAAAAAGCCCGCAGGGTTAAACCCAGGCGCCGTTATTTCTTGAGTTTCTTGAGCTTCGTCTTTTTTCGCCACGATTTAATCCCCCTTGCGATTTTAGATTTTAGATTTTAGATGGTGTGAGTGGCCCGCGGCTCTCAGATTTTTTGACACTAACCACTTACGCTCAAGTCCAAAATCTCAAATCCAAAGCCACGACTTTTTTACAAGCCCAACCAATCAACGGCGTAAATGTCGATCGCCCAAACAGACGATCGAGAAGCCACACCGAGCATTTGTTGATGGCATTTTTTGCGAACCGCCCACAAAAATTAATTCTACCCGAAAGTTCACGGTTTTGACTGTTGCCAGCCAATAATCCGGGCGCTTTCGGGCAGAATTTAAAGTTTGGTGATTCAGCGCGCCCTGGAGGACTTGAACCCCCGACATCAGGTTTTGGAGACCTGCGTTCTACCAACTGAACTAAGAGCGCACAGGTGAGGTTGCTGAAATTCGCTTAACCTCTAGATTTCTATTTTAACACAGTGCGCTCGTAAATGGGAAACTTTTTTTTGAAATTTCTCAATTTCCCATGAATCATGAACCAAGGGAAAGCTGGGTGCATTCCTACAGGGAGCGATCGAACCGCTGTTTGACGCGAGTAGCTTTGCCCACCCGATCGCGCAGGTAGTAAAGTTTTGCTCTGCGGACTTTCCCGCGGCGCATCACTTGGATCGTAGCGATGCGGGGCGAGTGAATCAAAAACACCCGTTCCACGCCGACGCCCTGAAACACGCGTCGGACGGTGATTGTTTCATTAATCCCGCCGTTACGCATGGCAATCACAGTCCCTTCGTAGGGCTGAACCCGTTCTTTCGTGCCCTCTTTAATTCTTACGCCGACGCGCACTGTGTCGCCCACGTAAATTTCGGGGAGTTGTTTATTGAGTTCTTGCTTGACTCTATTTATTTCTTCCGTTTCGATCGAACGGATTATTTCTGCGCCTTTCATGGGATTTACCAAAACTCACAATCCCTTATCATATATCGCAATGCCCGTTTTATGTCAAAAAATTTCTATGTTAGATACCTCTGAGGTCGTATTTCTGCAATTGGGCGCGATGGCTGCACTCGCCTTCTACGTCGCCGCCAACTTGGGGGCCAACGATGTCGCTAACTCAATGGGAACATCCGTAGGCTCGAAGGCCCTAACGCTGCGGCAAGCAATAATTGTTGCAGGCATACTGGAATTTTCCGGCGCAGTGCTGTTCGGCCAAGGAGTTTCCGAAACTCTGGCAACAGGAGTTGTGAATGCACAAGTGTTCGCGGCCCAACCGCAAGTATTTTTAATCGGGATGGTGTCAGTGCTGATAGCTTGCGGGATCTGGCTGCAAATCGCTACCAGTCGAGGTTTGCCAGTTTCTTCATCCCATGCGGTGGTGGGCGCGATCGCGGGTTTTAGCTGTGTTGCAGCCGGAATTAATGCAGTTGATTGGCGAACCATCGGCACCATCTCCCTAACTTGGGTGGCGACACCTGTTGCTAGCGGTGCTTTAGCCGCGCTATTTTACAGTGTGGTGAAGTATTCGATTCTCGATCGCCCAGATCCTCTATCTCAAATGCGCGAGTGGATACCTTGGCTGAGTGCAGCACTGCTGAGCGTATTCGGGATAATTGTACTGCCGTCTATTGTAGATGTGGCTTTCGTGCAGACAGGGGCGATCGCCTTTGTGTACGATACATTTGGCTGGAGTCTGCCAATTCACGATATTGTCATTGGTATCGGGAGTATTGGGGCGATCGTTTTGACACTCAATAGCTGGAAAAAATTAGAATTAGTTGAGAACGCAAAAGGTTCGGCAGCGGATTTTGTAACGGATGTAACGGATGTAACGGATTGATGTTATTAATAAACTAAATTTTATGGTAAATTTGACAATATTAGGCGGAGGTGCATGGGGTTTGGCACTGGCAAGTCTGGGAGGCAAAAAGGGCGATCGCATTAATTTGTGGTCGCGCCGCAGTTCTTTTAGTCTAGAATCAGTTATAACTGGTGCGGATGTTGTGGTTTCGGCAGTTTCGATGAAGGGAGTTGGCGAAACAGTCGATCGCCTGCTTGCCTTAAACCTAACTCCCAGTACAATTATAGTTACTGTCACCAAAGGTTTAGACCCCGCGACGACGCGCACTCCGTCTCAAATTTGGCAAAATGCCTTTCCTCACAATGCAATTGTCGTACTTTCCGGCCCCAATCTTTCAGCAGAAATTCAGCAAGGATTACCGGCTGCGACGGTAGCGGCGAGTTTGGATTTAGTGGCGGCGAAGCAAGTACAGACTATTTATAGTTCCGATATTTTTCGGGTTTATGTGAATCAAGATCCCTTGGGGACTGAGTTGGGTGGGACTTTGAAGAACGTTTTTGCGATCGCCGCTGGTGTTTGCGATGGTTTACAATTAGGAACTAATGCTAAATCTGCTTTGTTGACTCGTGCTTTACCGGAAATGATTCGGGTGGGAGTTCGGTTGGGAGCACGCGCTGAAACTTTTTATGGTTTGTCTGGTTTGGGAGATTTACTCGCTACTTGCAACAGTTCTTTATCGCGCAATTATCGAGTTGGTTTCGGATTGGCGCAAGGCAAATCTTTGGAGGAAGTTGTGCAGGAATTGCAGAGCACTGCTGAAGGAGTTAATACTACTAATGTGTTAATTGATTTGGCTAATCAACGCGGCATTGAAGTGCCTGTTTCTCGTCAAGTTTATCGGTTGCTAAATGGTGAAATTACTCCAGAACAAGCTGTTTTATCCCTGATGGAACGTGCTTTGAAACCGGAGATTTAAAATTGTAGGATACAAAAAAGAGACGGCGGTTGAAACCGCGTCTACACAGAAGAAACCCGCCTCCGCGGGTTGAAGAGAAGAAAAGAGACGGCGGTTGAAACCGCGTCTACACAAACAAAACCCGCCTCCGCGGGTTGAAGATCAAATAGATATAAGATATTCTTTATTTTGCGCCGTAATAAAAGGCAATTTCTTTGTCTTTCAGCGGTGCAAAGTCGGCAGCAATTAGCATTGGATCGAGTTCTGCTTGAGGCAGATGTTTGACACCGATGCGGACAATGCGCGATCGCATGGTGTTTGATACGCCACTGCGCTGTCTCCCCGCTTCTAAGCCCATCACTTGCTCGTACAGGTCTAATTTGGCCTTGGGAATCGGAGTGCCGTCAAAATCGTTTCCAGAGGCGATCGCCACATCGATCGCATCTGCACCAGTTGTAGCTTGAGTCGCTGAGTTTGTTTCTGAAGACATTGTGCAAATTAAATAAAAAGGACGATCGTTATTAAGAGTAGTTTAGTCCTAAAAGTGCCACAGTCGATCGCCAAACCCTAGCAATGCTCAAAACAGGCTAAACATATTCCAATACTGTTCAGTTAAGCCCGATCCCCCCTAGCCCCCCTTAAAAAGGGGGGGACAAGAACTTGCTCAAAGTCCCCCTTTTTAAGGGGGATTTAGGGGGATCTCCGGGGCATAAATAGTTTTAACCCAAGCGTGTTCAAACATATTCGATTAAGAACAGTTTGCCACAAGGGCGATCGCACTTAGCATTTCTTCAAACAACGGATTCCCAAAACTCATCAATTGCAACGAAGGATTTTCCTCAAAGATATCCGGGTAAAATGTGATATAATAATTGCCACTTTTATAGTTAAGCTGCCAAGTGCGATTTTCCGATTTGTTGAAAGTTGCACCACTCTGCTTTAAAATCAAAGAATTGACAAACAAATCTTCGATGGTTTCAGGAAACAGAGAAGTCGGCGGCAAAGGTTGACGGATTTCTATCAAGTCTGATTCTACATCCAT
>JARCMA010000576.1 GCA_030248405.1 Microcoleus sp. MP8IB2.171 | reverse complement strand
TTATCTGGTTCAGATAAACCTGTTAGATGCCTCGTATAATGTTGGTCAATAGCCTTCATAGCCTTCATTTAGCCTCTCGACAATTAATCCACCCTGCTTGGGAAGGGGGGTTAGGGGGGATCTGTCTTAAGTGAACCGTATTGATGTATAAGGAGAGTAGGGTTTTGGGCCTTTCCCACAAGAGATTCATAAAATTTATCGTGGCAAACTAGATTGCAGGCCAGCTTACTACCCCTAATTTTAAGCCTAATAGTTCGGTTGCCTTGAAGCTATCTACAGGCTTAGAAAATAAATATCCTTGACCCAACTCACACCCCAACTCTCGCAGTTTCTGTAGCTGTGTTGGTGTTTCTATGCCTTCTGCCACGATATCCATACCTCGGCTGCAAGCCAGCGTCACAATTGTCTGGATAATTTCTACGCCGCTGTTGTCTGATCCAATGCGGCTCACAAAAGAGCGGTCAATCTTTAAGGTATCAATGGGCAACTCGTGTAAGCGGCTTAAAGAAGAGTAGCCCGTACCAAAGTCATCGATACACAACAGAATACCTAGAGCTTTTAGCTGCTTCAACATCTTTTCTTCCCTGGATACTGTTTCCAAAATGCAACTTTCAGTAATCTCTAGTTTGAGACGGTAGCTTGGAAAGCCAGTCTGCTGCAAAATCTCCTCAATTCGATTGAGTAGGTTTGCTTGCTTGAGCTGCACGGGGGAAAGATTGACATTAATCGCCAAGGGAGGTGTTTGGGGAAACTGTTGCTGCCAAATACTAATCTGGTGACAAGCTTCCTGCAAAACCCACAACCCCAGTTCATTGATCAAACCAGTTTCTTCAGCCACAGGGATAAACTCGGCAGGCGGGTAGAGGATGCCAGATGGGTGATGCCAGCGCACCAAAGCTTCAAAGCCACTCAGTTGCCCCGTAGAAAGCGAGACAATTGGCTGGTAGTGAACGCAAAATTCTTGTAGCGCGATCGCCCTTCTCAAGTCGTTCTCCAACTGCAAGCGCGTCATCGCCACAGTTTGCATAGCTGGAGCGAAAATTTCGTAACGCCCTCTACCTTGAGCTTTAGCATAATACATAGCGATATCCGCATCTCTGAGCACGTCTTCTGGGCGCTCGTAACCCATTGTGCTAACGATAATTCCAATGCTGATCTCGGTAAATACTTCATAATCATTCAAATTAAACGGCTGTCTTAATTGATTTTGGATGCGTTCAGCCACCCTGTTTGGTTCATCAATATCTTTAATATCTTCCAGCAATATCACAAATTCATCTCCTCCAAACCGCGCAACTGCATCTGTATGGCGTAAACAAACTTGCAGTTTACGAGCAATGCTTTTTAGTAATTCATCCCCAACCAAATGTCCGAGGCTATCATTCACAACTTTAAAGCGATCTAGGTCAATAAATAGCACCGCATATAGATAATCTTCACGTCTGTATGACAAGTCGATCGCCTGTTGCAGCCGATTCATAAACCAAGCGCGGTTAGGCAACTCCGTTAGCGCGTCGTGAAAAGCATCATGTCCTAATTTTTCTTCTCTTTCCAACAACTGAACTTGAGCCTGTTGAAGCTCGTTGCAGGCTTGTCTAAGTTCAGCCGTTTGAGAATCCACCCGTTGCTCTAACTCAGAAGTGAGTTTCTGCAAGGCAGCTTCCGCCTCTTTTCGCCTTTCAATTTCCTGTTTTAGAACCACATTTTGCTCTTCCAGCGTCTTGGTCAAATTTCGCAGTCTCAGGTGTAGTTGCAAGCGGGCTAGGACTTCCTCTTGCTGAAATGGTTTGGTGATATAATCTACTGCCCCCATTGACAGACCTTTAACCTTATCCACGCGATCGGTAAGAGCTGTCATAAAAATCACAGGGATATCTTTCGTTGCCACCGATGCTTTTAAGCGGTAGCAGGTTTCAAACCCATCTATTCCCGGCATCATCACATCTAACAATATGATATTTGGCGAAACTTCTTGTAACTTCTCAATAGCACTTTCCCCATCCTTAGCCACTAAAACCTTGAATCCTGATTCCTTCAAAAAATCAAACAGAATTTTTAGGTTATTCGGGCTATCATCAACAATTAAAATCACATTTTCGTTTGAGTTCAACATTTTATTCTCCCAAATGTTTTTTTACAAAGGCTAGTATTTCTTTTTCTTCAAAGTTTTTGGCTAATTGCAACAACTTATTAGCAAACTGATGATAGTTGCCGTTTATTTGCTTGAGTCTATTAGCTTCCTGCTCAACCACTTCAATATCGCCGATTCGAGCTGCATTAAACAGCGTTACAAGCTCTGTTGATTGCGGGATCGTAAGCTCACCACTTTGAACATTTAATAAATTAGTGAAACCTTCCTGCTGTTCGTTTGCCAAATCACCAGGTTCGTCGTAAATCCATTCGATTTGCAAGTAATTTTTTAATACTTCTAGCAATTCTTCTACTTGGATAGGCTTTGACAGGAACTCGTTACAACCTGCTTCTTTGCTACTTTCCCGATCGAACTTAAATACGCTGGCGCTGGATGCTATCAATATAACATCTTTAAATTCTGGTGATTGTCGGAAGCGCCGCGACATTTCAAATCCATCCATTACTGGCATCACTAAGTCTGTGATAATCAGATCGGGTTTAAACTCAGCAGCTTTAGCTAAACCCTCTGTTCCATTACAAGCTTCCATGATTTGAAAACCTAGTGGTTCTAAAAGATTTATCAGAAAACCTCGATTTTCAAATCGATCATCTACTAAAAGAATTTTATTTTTATTTCCTTTGAAGCCTTTTAAATGGATAGAATTATTAATCGAAGTTTTTCCAATATATTCAGATGATTCAGTCAACTCTAAATCGAGATAAAAAATGCTGCCTTGACCTAGTATACTTTCGACTTTTATTTCCCCTCCCATCATTTGAACAATTTTCTGTGATATCGCTAATCCTAACCCTGTTCCTTCTGCCTTCTGCTGCCTATTTCCGACTTGTTCAAACGGTAAAAATATTTTTTCTAACTGTTCTGATGCCATGCCTACCCCAGTATCTTGGATATGGAAACGAATTTTAGTAAGTGGTGATTGGTCGGAGTCTTCCCCCTCACCGATTACGCCTACCTTAAAAATAACCCCACCTTTTTCTGTAAATTTAATCGCATTACCCAAAAGGTTAATTAAAACTTGGCGCAGTCGTTTTTCATCAGCATTGACAGCGTTAGGAAGTTGATTTAAGACTTGATAATTAAACGTAATTTCTTTTTGTTCGGCTCTGATGCGGCACATTTCCACAACCCCCATCAGAAAAGAAGAAAAATTAAAACTTGAACTGTCAAGATCCATTTTACTGGCTTCAATTTTAGAAAGATCTAAAATATCGTTAATCAGGGTGAGTAAGTGCGAACCACATTGGTGAATAATTTGGATAGCATCTTTTTGTTTAGGAGTGGTAGTTTTATCGCGTTCCATAATTTGAGCGTATCCTAGAATTCCGTTCAGGGGAGTGCGAAGTTCATGGCTCATGTT
This sequence comes from Microcoleus sp. MP8IB2.171, assembly GCA_030248405.1. Classification (GTDB taxonomy): domain Bacteria; phylum Cyanobacteriota; class Cyanobacteriia; order Cyanobacteriales; family Microcoleaceae; genus Microcoleus. The sequence goes on along the minus strand of JARCMA010000576.1, from coordinate 2,651 downwards.
GGCGAGAAATTCGCTCTTGGCGTGATTAGCCGTATCAGCAGCAACTTTTGCCTCTTTTAGCTCACTTGTCCGTTCTTCTACTCGATTTTCTAGCTCTAAGTTGGTCTTTTCTAAAGCCGCAAAAGACTCGCGCAATTGCAGTGCCATTTGGTTAAAAGATTGAGCCAGACTTCCCAGTTCATCGATGCTATTGATCTCTACTTTTTGGTCTAATTCACCGTTGGCGATCGCTCGACTCGCTTGACTTAACCGAAAAATCGGATGGGTAATCCACCGGGAAGCAAGGATTCCTAACAACGTCGCTAGCACGAGCGCTAAAACGCAGAGTAAGATAGTGCTGCGGGTATTGGCATTAATTTCCTCCATAAAGTCGGCTTCTGGAACGACTACAACAATCAGCCAATCAAGACCTCTGCCATCTTGGAATGGGGATACTTGCACGAATTCCCGCTGACCGTTCAGGATAAATTCAAGTTGCTGGTTGCTGTCAATGTTGGTGAAGTTATCAAAGCGTTCTATTAAATGCTGTGCTGTACCTTTGATTAAAGGTACGCTGCTTTCAATCGCTTTTAATCTTTGCGTTTTTTTGCCATCTGTGCTGTCAAGAAATGGCTTCTCGGCAGTGGAAGAAGCCACTAGCAAGCCCGAGCGTTCTACGATGAAAGTCTTTCCAGATATACCAATTTTTAAAGTTTGGAGAAAGTCGCCGATTTTTGAGAGAAACAGATCGGTACTTACAACTCCTAGAAAAGTGCCATTTTTGTCGTAAACAGGTTGGCTAGCGGAGATTCCTAGGCTAGGTTGAATATAATATTGATAAATTTTATTCCATTGGGGTTTACCTGCAAATTTTGCGGCTTTATACCAGGGTCGGATGCGGGGATCGTAGTCGGGGTGGGTTTCCTTAAACTGAGTCGGGTTGCCCTCTCTATCTACCTTGACGATCGTATTGAGAAAATTAGTAGAGCGATCGGTGATTTCAATAACCACACTGCCATCATCCTTATATCCAGCACCCGCATATTCTTTTCTTTCCCCTCCAAAACTGATGTAACTAACAGTGGAAAATTGCTTGAGCTGCCAGAAGAAGTAGCTTCTCATAGAACTCATATTGTCTGGATTCCATAATCCAAAGCGGCGAATGGCATCGACGCTGATGGCATTGACCACATGGGGCGTTTCCAAGTAAGTGTTTAGTTGTTGATTGATGCGGGCGAGTACCTCCGTTCGTAATTGGCTAGTAACGTTGTTGACGGCTGTTTTGCCGTTGCGTAGCGAGAGCCAACCTGTCAGTCCCACAGCCGCAAAGATTTGCAGGACGAATGGTACGACTAAGACGAGGCGCAGGGGGATTTTTGGAGAGCTTTTTGCCAGTTCATTCTCACTTGCGATTACTGTCATGGCAGAGTCATTTTAGTATTTGGATTGTTTCAATAACAACAGTCGCTCACTCTTAATGATTTAAAGCGAACTCTAGGAAAATTATTGATTCCTTCTATTTTGAAGGCAAATTGGTTTAATGATATCTTATTGTTGAGTAACCGGGGTGAAATGAGCGGGTAATACTGATACAGTTTGCAAATTTATGAAAAAAAACAGCTCCCCCATGTGAGACGAAATCTCCATAAATGTCAAATGCTATATTTTGCTTGGGGTTGCAGTGTAAGCCTACCTGCAGATTTCATGGATATTGAGTAAACCTTCATTCACTTGTAGGTCTTGACCTCAATACTAATTGATCTAAGCATACAACTATAGTCAGGACTTACGAACTATAGGGTCTGAAACCCAGCTTCCCTGTGCTGCCCTAAAAAAGGGGGGGAACCGCTTCAAAAAAACGCGGCACTTGAAAGCCCTCTTGGAAAAAGGGTTTGGGGGTTCTATGCGTAAGTCTTAAGCTTACGCCAGCTAAATTGCGCTTTTTTTTCAAGGGGTTCTCTGGCCCGTCCCACAAGGATTCTCAAATAAAGGAAATGGGAACCTAGATGCACAATAACTTAATAGTCTATCGTGCATAGTGCCTAAACCAACCCTAAACTCAACACTTTGACGGGGTGACAAGCAGATTAAAAGCAAAGCTGCGTCAAGGTTTTGAGTTTAGTGACCAAGCGAAAATATCTTCGCGGGCGTGAGTCAATAAAAGAGAGTGGCGAGATCCCTTGAATCAGGTTCAAGGCGAGCTCGGACGATCTTATGAATCAATAAGCCTGTCAATAATCCGCTATTTTTTTTGAGGTTCAGGGGCTTTAATGCTTTTACCATCAAGGTTCCAAAGGTGTTGTCACCCCGTCAAGTATTTTAACTTACTACTGTCTCGGACGATCGACTTCGATCGGCTCTTGCACTTGCACTGTATGCTGCCCGTTGGGATGTGTTGTAGTAAGGAAGTTTAGTCCTTAGTAACTAAAAGCTTTAAGAAAAGGCAGAAGTCATTATTACAAACTTAATTGCACAATCAAATTCTATTGAATAGCTTGCCTGAATTCCCGCATTGCCTGAAGGTGATTTTCGATATTGATACACCGCGCCAATAATACAATATCTAAGTCGGGCATAACTCAATACGGTTTACTTAAGGCTTGGGAGGCTTTAAGATATTAAAAACAGGAGCATTCATTTTTATTCCAGTACCTCTGTGTTTAACTTTTTTA
>JARCMA010000076.1 GCA_030248405.1 Microcoleus sp. MP8IB2.171 | reverse complement strand
GCTTGTGTATAAGTAGCTTGTCTTCGGATTAGCCAGATAAAAGGCTCCCTATCAACAATTATTTTTCTTGTTCCTTTTTTCGGTATTGACATAGTTTGCTAAGCTCGTTAGCGTAAAGGTAAAAATCGCACTTGCCCTTCCCATTCTCCTTCCAGACTGCACTCAGCTATTAGCAAAATTTCCTCGATCGCCAAACCTACGGAAACACGGCGACTGACTTCAAATAACCCAGGCATTGCAAGACCTGCTTGCATTCGCTCATAGGCGAAGTTGGTCATCGTTGCTACATCGTGAGTTAGTACCACGCGCCCTTGCAGCGCTGCCCATTCTAAGACAGTTGGGTCGTCTGCTTCGATCAACCCCATATCTTGAACGCGGACAATATCAACGTCGGGATTCCGCCGCAGAATACCTCGGACAATCTGATTGTTAAAGTTCTCGTCGGCCAAGAATCGCAGCATATAAAACTACCCTTTTTGGTTGCGTCTTGCTAATAGACGATCGCGTATTCCAACTGGGTTAAAACGCCTTTCTGCTGACTGCTGAACTTCTGCAGCAAGACGTTGACGTTCCATCAGATAAGCGTCAACTTCGGATTGGTGTCGCAAGTAGTAGCCGAGCGCAAAATAAATATCGGAAAGTTGAAGAGACGGGTACTGTTCCCTGATTTCTTCTGCTGTGCATCCTTCAAGAAAAGCTGTAATGAGTGTATCTAGGGTGACGCGGGTTCTGCTAACGCGAATCACACCGTTTGCATCAGCCACCAGCGGAATTGGTTCAGCCGTAGGAACAAGTAGCATTTTGAGATTGATGGCAGTGTTAGTTTTCTCTCTTTAGCATAGCAGTTTGCTAAAGTCGATCGCCTTTAGAATCAGGGTTAGTTCTGGGTTGTGAATTTAGCTGAGCTGTGACAGAATAAAGCAAAAATCTTTAATTTATGAAATTCAAAATCTTGACAGGACTCGTAACCGGGTTAGTTGCTTGTACCACAAGTGTAGTTTTTTGTCAACCCAGTAGTGCGGCAAATGATAGCTTTTTTAACAACGGCACTCTCAAATATATTAACACTGGGATTCTGAATGCAGAACCCGTGATGTGCGCTGCTGTTAATCAAGAGGATACTGGTACGAATAGGACTTTGCTATTCACTCTGAAGCAGGGGAGTGATGCTGACGCTACCTTGAAAAAACTGCCAAAAGTTGACTTAACAGTTGTAGAGTTTACCAACAGTCAAAAGTACAGCGTCGCGAAGATTTCCAACTCAGATTTGGCGGCAGGGACGAAAGCTGAGGATTTTTTTATTCAGGGTGAGGATAAGTATCAAAAAGGAGATTATAAAGGTGCTATAGCCGCTTACACTCAAGCAATTGCGCTTAATCCTAACTATGCCCAAGCCTACCACAACCGGGGAATTGCCCGCTCTAAATTAGGAGACAAGCAGGGTGCGGTAGCCGATTACAACCAAGCTTTACGAATTAATCCTAACTATGCCAAAGCCTACTACAACCGAGGAATTGCCCGCTCTGACTTAGGAGACAAGCAGGGTGCGGTAGCCGATTATAACCAAGCTTTACGAATTAATCCTAACTATGCCCAAGCCTACAACAACCGGGGACTTGCCCGCTTTAAGTTAGGAGACAAGCAGGGTGCTGTAGCCGATTACAACCAAGCTTTGCGAATTGATCCTAACCATGTTAATGCCTACTACAACCGGGGACTTGCCCGCCGTGGCTTAGGAGACAAGCAGGGTGCGATTCAAGACTTTCAGAAAGCAGCAGACTTATATCAGAAGCAAGGAGATAAAGATAGCTATCAAAAAGCCCTTAACCATCTGAAACAACTTCAATAAACTGCAACAAATCTCCTTTTTTATTGACAGGCAAAATTCATGAAGTTCTCTCACAAATTTTCCATCGCGTTAATTGGTGTAGTTGCAATAAGTGCGATCGCACAACCAACCGCAGTTGTCGCTATATCTGCTAAAGTTCCTAGTGCTGCTGTGGCGGCTGGGACGAAAGCTGAGGATTTCTTTATTCAGGGTAATGAAAAGTATCAAAAAGGAGATTATCAGGCCGCTTTAGCCGCTTACAGCCAAGCAATTGTGCTTAATCCTAATTATGCCGAAGCCTATAGTAATCGAGGATCTGTTCGCTCTGACTTAGGAGACAAGCAGGGTGCTGTAGCCGATTACAACCAAGCTTTACGAATTAATCCTAACTATGCCCAAGCCTACTACAACCGGGGAATTTCACGCTCTGAATTAGGAGACAAGCAGGGTGCTGTAGCCGATTACAACCAAGCTTTACGAATTAATCCTAACTATGCCAAAGCCTACAACAACCGGGGAATGGTGCGATCTGAATTAGGAGACAACAATGGCGCTGTAGCGGATTATAACCAAGCTTTACGAATTAATCCTAACTTTGCCGAAGCCTACAACAACCGGGGAATTTATCGCTATCGTTTAGGAGACAACAAGGGTGCTGTAGCGGAGTATAACCAAGCTTTACGAATTAATCCTAACTTTGCTAAACCTTACTTAAACCGGGGAGTTGTCCGCTCTGACTTAGGAGACAAGCAGGGTGCTGTAGCCGATTACAACCAAGCTTTACGAATTAATCCTAACTATGCCGAAGCCTACGGCAACCGGGGATTTGCCCGCTCTGAATTAGGAAACAAGCAGGGTGCAATTCAAGATTTTCAGAAAGCAGCAGACTTATTTCAGAAGCAAGGAGATAAAAATAACTATGAAAAAGCCCTTAACAATGTTAGGAGACTTCGATAAACTGCAACAACTCCCCAAAGGTCGATCGCACTACTAAGCGCTAAAAAATAGAATACTTAGAACCCAAACCTCTTTTTTAAGAATTCTGAGTTATAATTAAAGATTATCATAATCAGATAATTTAATAGTTTTTCAGATTTTCATTACTTACTATAGGGCGGGTAAATGACTTATGTAAATCCCACATTCCGCACGTCAACTTGTAGTATACCAAGTAATACGACAATTCTGAGTTATTTGACGTTTTTTTGCGTATAAATACTTAGTTTTTTCTGTTTTGGTGTTTGCAAAACTACCAAACAAGTGTAATAATTACATATTACATTTTGAAGTGCGGAAGGTGGGGTAAATCAAAGAAGAGTCCTAAGATAAAATTAAATAAAAAACGGAAAAAATGTTCGCCTTCATCATTAAAAGCACGCACATTTTATCTCAAATTTACCTATCTAAAGGGATTTTTAACCATCAAAAGAGTCGTTGATTTTGAGATTTTATGTTTTTTTACGAAAAAATAGATTGTAATTGGGCGTTCCAGTTATTAATTAGACCGAGTTCAGAGCGACATAAGTCGCTCCTACTGCTATCGAATTTCTATTTTAGTTTCGCACGGCTCCACCTGCGATCGCCGTTAAAATGGCCACGCCAAAAGCTAGCCGATACCACACAAACACCCAGGTGTTTTGAGTTTGCAGAAACTTGATCAGCCACGCGATTGACAAATAAGAAAACACAAATGCCGAAATTGTTCCCACTATCAAAGCTGCAACTTCAGCATCGCTGATTCCTTCTCCTAAAGCATCCTTCAATTCCACTAATCCAGCCAGAGTAATTGCCGGAATTCCCAATAAAAAAGAAAACCGCGCGGCGGCGGCTCTTTCCAATCCCATGAACAATCCTGCTGTGAGAGTGGAACCCGATCGCGAACACCCCGGAATCAAGGCTATTGCTTGAGCTAATCCCATAAAAATGCCGTCTGAGACAGTTAACTTTTCATAAGTGCGATTGCGCTTGCCAATTTTTTCTGCTGTTGCTAAAAGTAGCGACATGACGATCGAAGCAATGGCGATGCTGGCCAAACTTCTCAGCGGCGACTTGTCAAAATCTGGAACCAATGCCTTGATTAGCAGCCCAAAAAAGAGTATAGGTATTGTTCCCAAAACAATTCCCAGCGCTATTTGAAACTCTTGCGATTTGTAGTCGCGCCGCACCACGGCATCTACAGCACCCAAAGTTATAGTTGTCAAGTCTTTCCAGAAATACCAAAGCACTGCCACAATGCTGCCCAACTGAATAACAGCAGTATAAGCAACCCCCGGATCGCCCCACCCCAGGGCGATCGGCACTACCTTTAAATGAGCGGTGCTGCTGATGGGCAAAAACTCGGTTAATCCTTGTACAATTCCTAAAACAAAGGCCTGCACCAGATTGATTTGAGCGGGCCCGGAAACATCAGCAGCGGGCGTTTGGGCGAGGAGTGCGTCAAGCAAAGCTATCATTAGTTGTGAATTCCCAGTTGTCAGTTTCTAGTTATCAATTGGATTTAAGATTTTGCACCCTTCTGGGAAGCTTGAAGTCCATCCCACAAATAAATTTTATTGGGGCGCGGACACTTCCAGCCCGGCCCTGAAAGCCGATCGCAAATAGTGCTCTCCGGTCAGTATAATCGCCTTGTCGCACGCCACTATCAGCAATTTATGATAGTCGAGCCGAAACTACTTTAACCTACTCACCAACATTTGCCTACATTTTGCTGATAAACTTAGGAAAGTTTTTGCATCTGATTTCGCTTTCCTTACAGCAACTGCCAACAACCTATGATATTTCCTGAGAACAAAAATTCAATTGTTACTCCTGCTACTGGCCTGGGCTTGCTGCGGCGAATCGTGTCAGCCAGTTTTTTAACAGTGGCGATCGCACTTAGCTTGATACTGCTAACCGGCACGCCACCAGCCTTAGCAACTCTCACCGACGATCGCTTTGACGGTACAATATTTGCCCTCTACGCCGGCAACGGTTCCCTAGTTCCTCCTAAAGTCAAGATTGCAGATTCTTTCAAACGCCATAAACCTGTACTGTTGGTTTTTTACACTGATGACAGCAGCGACTCCAAGCAATACGCGATTGTCGTCTCTCAACTCCAAGAATTTTACGGCCGCGAAGCCGATTTTATCCCCATAACAATTGACTCTTTGCCTCCACAACCGTCACCAAAAATCACGGAACCAAGCCATTATTACGAGGGTTTCGTACCTCAAACTCTCATCCTCGACCAATCGGGAAAAGTAGTTTTTAATGAGAAAGGACAAATACCATTTGAACAAGTAGATGATGCTTTTCGGAAAGTATTTGATTTGCTGCCCAGAGCAAAATCACTCCCGCTAAAACGTCGCGTTGTGAACGAACTTAACGTCGAATTATCGAAGTAAAATGTTGCAATAAGTAATAACAATTCCGGTTGCAGCGGAATTATTATTGACTGTTGACCCTTCGAATTCGCTCAGGGCATCGCTGTTGACTATTGACTCCGGGTCGAAAAACTGAATGGTTGAGTGTTAACTGTTGACTCGATTTTATTATTCCGATGCAACCGGAAACGATATAAGCTAACTTCCACAAACGAAATACTCGCGAGGCCCGACTTTTTGAACAAGTCAGGTCTCGAATAGCTATCAAACCAATTCATATCGTTTCCGGCTGTATCGGAAACAATATTAAAGCTGAAAAAAGCGGCGCCGCCAAGTATGGAACAGTACGAGATAAATAGAAATAAAAATGAAGTGGGCAAAGTATTGATAAAAATTAGATATGGATATATCGGTTTAGGTGGAAAGGGACAAGCTGAAAGTTTGAATTCTGAGGCGAAAAGATATAGCGGACAGAATCGCTATGATGCTTTAATTGATGTTTTGAAAGATGCTACATAATCAGATATGTCGGAATGAATTTGGGGAAGTCAATTAATCTTTGATTTTGACGCAGAAACTAGCGAACACGATGCTTTGGGGAGGCATTTCCCAATGTTGCGCGATCGCAATTTGGGGAAAAATGAGATAGCTACGGCTAGCGGAGATTTGGGCGGGCCTTCGTTTGTTGACGGGAAGATTGCGGGGATTAGTTCTTGGGTTATGGCGATCGAGGATTTTTCAATATAAACATCAGCGATATTGATCAGGGTAAGCTCATCTAATTTGGTATAATATGAACTTGACAAATCAAACAAGATAAGCATAGAAAACCATCGGGAAAAGGTACTTGACAAATAGTGAGATGACAGCAATGCTGAAGTTTAAATTTTCTGGAAATATGTTTTATGTCTCAGGGTTTCGACAATAAATCTGCCGCTGCTCATCAAAGTTTTCTGACTCAGAGAAAACCAACAGAAGTGGCAGACATCAGGTGTATTCAACAAAGTTTAGTTCAGCACTTTCAATGTATCAAATATCCCAGAGTGGAAAGAACAAAGAAACATCAACTGACAGATATCTTAGTAATTGCGATTCTCGCCGTTATCGCTGGAGCACAAGGGTGGGAAGACATGGAAAATTATGGGTAAGCCAAGCAACCGTGGTTAGCAGAGTTTTTAGAATTACCAAACGGAATTCCATCCGATGATACCTTTCGACGGGTATTTGAGTTCATCAACCCAGAGGAGTTAAATTGTTGTTTTTTCCAATGGTAGAAACCCTGGTAAAAAAGATGGCAGGGGAGATTATCCCTTAGATGGAAAGACAATTAGGGGTTCCTGTGACCGCAATCAAAGTCAATCAGCACTCCATGTCATTAGTGCCTGGTCGAGCGAACAACGTCTAGTTTTGGGACAGTTGAAAGTCGAAGATAAATCCAACGAAATTACTGCTATTCCGGCATTATTAGAATTACTGGATATCACTGGCTCTATTATTACTATTGATGTGATGGGGACACAAACGGAGATTGCTAAAAAGATTATTGATAAGAAAGGAGATTATGTCTTGGCACTCAAGGCTAATCATCCAACTTTATATTCTCAAGTCTCGACTTGGTTTAAAAATGCGGCGGCACAAAATTTTCCAGGGATTGATGTCAATTATGACCAACGCCTTGAAAAAGGACACCACCGCCGGGAAATCCGTCAAGTCTGGTCGGTTCCCGTTACGGCTATCCCTAATCTTTACCAACCTCGACTCTGGGCCGGACTTCAAAGCGTTGTCATGGTTGTTCTAGTCCGTCATCTCTGGAACAAAACTACTCGCGAAGTTCAGTTTTATTTGACTTCTTTACACAGTGATGCTCAACTTATTGGTCGGGCAATCCGAAAACATTGGGGAATTGAAAACCAGGCTCATTGGATTCTTGATTGTACTTTTGGTGAGGATTCATGCCGCATTCGCTCTTTCCATAGTCCAGGGAATTTTGCGATTTTGCGCCGTTTGGCTCTTAATGCTCTCAATCGCGAACGGACTTACCAACGTAGTCTTATACCATTTTTATAAAGATGTGCTATAGATGAAGTCTTAGCCCCTCCCTTACTAAGGG
>JARCMA010000575.1 GCA_030248405.1 Microcoleus sp. MP8IB2.171 | reverse complement strand
GTTTGGCCGCCATCGCTGCCGCTATTAATGACGACGCGATAGCCGTTGCTAAGTCCGAGTTGTTCTGCTACCCGTTTGACAGTCAGCAGTAAGTGTCCCATGAGAGCATGATCTCCCGACTCGGCATCGGCTAATTTGGCAATAGGCTGTTTGGGAATGACGAGGATGTGGACGGGTGCTTGCGGATGGATATCTCGGAAGGCGAGGGCTAAGTCGTCTTCATAAACGATGTCTGCGGGAATCTCTTTGCGGATGATTTTGCTGAAAAGCGTTTCTTGAGTTGTCATGGGTGTTAACGAAGTTCGGCAACGGATTTAACGGAGGGATTTTGAGGAAAGAGGGAAGGCCGAAGTGGCAAGAGGTAAGAGGGAAGGCCGAAGGGGAAGAGGTAAGAGGGAAGACCCAGCAGGAGAAAAGGAAGAGGCAAGGAAAAGTTTTTCTTGCCTCTTCTGATATTCATTAGTCATTGTTAATCATAATAGATGATGAATCAAGGACAGGCAAATTAAGGATTAAGAAAAATGCTTGCTAGGGTTTGGAGTGCATCGATCGTTGGAATTGACGCGGTAAAGGTGGGTGTTGAGGCTGATGTCTCAGGAGGGCTACCGAAAATTGTGGTTGTGGGATTGCCCGATTCTGCGGTGCAAGAAGCTAAAGAAAGGGTTAAGGCTACGCTGAAAAATTCGGGATATGCTTTTCCCATGCGGAGTATTGTGATTAATTTGACTCCGGCAGATTTGCGGAAGGAGGGGCCGAGTTTTGATTTGCCGATCGCCATTGGCATTTTAGCAGCATCGGAACAAGTCAGCGGTCAACTTTTGGGAGATTATTTGTTTTTAGGGGAACTTTCTTTAGATGGGAGTTTGCGGCCTGTGGCTGGGGTTTTGCCGATCGCCGCTGCTGCTCAAAAAATGGGTATTTCGGGCTTGGTTGTACCGGCTGGTAACGCGCAGGAAGCGGCTTTGGTGCACGGAATATCTGTTTATGGTTTTGAGAATATTTTTGCAGTTACTGATTTTTTGAACAATCCTGAAGTTTATTCGCCTGTAGAAGTAAACGGTCGAGAAGAGTTAGCAAAAACGCGGTTTCCGGGTTTAGATTTAAAGGATGTAAAGGGGCAAATTCACGCGCGGCGGGCTTTGGAAATTGCGGCGGCCGGTGGACACAATTTAATTTTTGTGGGGCCGCCAGGGAGCGGTAAGACTATGTTGGCGAGGCGTTTGCCGGGTATTTTGCCGCCGCTGACTTTTGAGGAAGCTTTGGATGTGACTCAAATTCATTCGGTGGCTGGGTTGTTGAAGGATAAGGGAAGCTTGGTGGGCGATCGACCTTTTCGCAGTCCTCACCATTCAGCATCGGGGCCTTCTTTAGTTGGCGGCGGCAGTTTTCCGCGTCCGGGTGAAATATCTTTAGCACATCGCGGCATACTTTTTTTGGATGAATTAACTGAGTTTAAAAGAGATGTTTTGGAGTTTTTGCGACAACCGCTGGAAGATGGTTATGTGACGATTTCTCGAACTAGACAATCGGTGATGTTTCCGGCTCAATTCACATTAGTTGCAAGTACGAATCCTTGCGCTTGCGGTTATTACGGCGATTCGATTCAACAGTGTACTTGTTCGCCGCAAAAGAGGGAGCAATATTGGGCTAAACTTTCGGGGCCTTTGATGGATCGGATTGATTTGCAAGTGGCGGTTAATCGTTTGAAACCCGAGGAAATTACGCGACAGCCGACGGGGGAGGAGTCGGAACCGGTGCGGGTGAGAGTGCAGCGGGCGCGGGAGCTCGCAACTCGCCGTTTTCAGTCGGAAGCTGGCTTGCGGTGTAATGCGGAAATGCAAAGCAGTCACATTAACACATGGTGTCAGTTGGATGATGCTTCTCGGAATTTATTGGAGATGGCGATTCGGAAGTTGGGGCTGTCGGCGAGGGCGAGCGATCGCATTTTGAAGGTTGCTAGAACTATTGCTGATTTGTCGGGGGATGAAAGCTTGAAAACCAATCATGTGGGGGAGGCGGTGCAGTATCGGACGATCGATCGGATGCAGTAAGTCAGCAACGGCTCAAAAGACACAATACCCCGATCCCCGACTTCTTAAAGAAGTTGGGGCTCTAACAGTTGATTCGGCGATTTAAATCGCTTCTAAACATACGAAGTCCCAGCAGAGAGGGACTAAGGGATTAAGGGGGTATTTAAGCTCGATTCATGTTGTCCAATTATTTAATTCAGCCACTGAAATGCCCCGATTTTCCCCTGTTTATTGTCTGATTTTGTGCTGCATGGTGCCAGGGTATCACTTGTGACAGTTGCGTAAGTTCTGTTAGTGTTAGATTGGGGGAAGCGACAGCAAACCAAGGCAGCAGTTAAAGTGGCGATCGCGGAAGCTTTAGACCAACTGCCCGAAAGCTAATCAACTGAAGTGTATCAGCGCAAATATCAAGAGGTTTATCAGCACGTCTACGAATCTTATTCTGAGGCCACACACAGTATTTATACCACCGCAGCTTGAAGCTGGTGTCAATGCCACCCACAGCTTTTGTCAAAAATTCCTCATAATTTCATCAAAAATTCATCAAGTTTTTACCCACTTTTTGTCATTTTTACTGTAATTTATGATACCGATCACCCAAGTTGCACGAATCTCCACAACGGCCGAATTTTTAATATTTAATTTCTCGCTCTCCCTTTCCCTCCCTCTCCCTCTCTCTTCCTCTCTCTTCCTCTTTCCCTGGCACCCTCTCGCTGTTTCACCCTAAAATTTTAAATTTTTGAGTGACAAATCATGGCACGATCGCAGCGCGTTTTGATACCATGCAATCAAGCGCAAGACAATCAGGGAATGCACTGGAGGTGTGTAAATGGAGCTTTTAGCAGAACAAAAACGGTGCTTGGATTGCTTGGTAAGCTCGATCGAGCTATTGGGAGGTCGAGTAGACATTCCAAAGCTGGAGCAGATAGCTGAGCTAATCATTCAAACGATGAGAGGGCCTTGGCGCTACTTTCACACGTCGGAACACATTTTTGAGGTCGGGGGGTCAGTCGATCCGATCGAGGTGCTGGCTGCGCTGTTTCACGACCTCGTGTACGTGCAAGTCGATCAGGGCGTTAGTTTCAATATTAGCAGCGCCCTTTGTCCTTTTGTCAAAGAGGTGCGATCGCAGTTAGTTATTAGAGATGAAACCCAACTGCCCGACGATGCCATGTATCAGCTAGTGGCCTCAGTATTTGGGTTTATTCCCGGCAAGACTCTCTCTCCGTTTGGCGGCCAAAACGAATTTTTGAGTGCCGTTATTGCTGCCAAATCTTTGGAGCCTTTTTTGCCAGCTAGTACGATCGCGGAGATAACAGCTTGCATCGAAGCTACTATTCCTTTTCGTCCGGTTTCGCCCAGCGGTTTGAGCGCGATCGAACTTTTGCACCAGCGTTTGGTAAGTATAAATCGCGATTTTAACTTGGGATGGAGCCATGCAGAAATTGTAGAAATTGTCAAGCGTGCTGTCAGGTTAGCAAATAGAGATGTCGAGAATTTTGCCTCTCGAAATTCCTCTAATTTCTTAGACAATACCTGGAATTTGATGCCAGAAACCAACCACGAATTGAGCAATGTTAATTCCTATACTGTTGCCGGATATCGCAGGTCTCTGCAAAAAATGGAAGGATTTTTGAACTTCCTCAAACCAGAACTGGTTTTCCAGCAGTTTATGCAAGAGCCGGACGATGAAACCTACGCTAACCTGATTGTCCGAACTCGCAAAAATATCGAAGTTGCTAAACTTTATCTGGGGGTCAAGCTAATTACTATCGCCATTTTAGAAGCTCTTTCCTACCGTTTGGGCCGCGATATTCCGCTTTCAACGATGATGGGAGAATTGCGCGCACCAGGATTTAAAACCTCGGTTTTGGAGGATTACTTGCCCAACAAACAGATCGCCTACCCATTAGAAACTCAGTTGGAAAAAGAGGTTTTAAATTTGTTAGCAATAGGACGAAATCAAGAATCTCCCTATGATATTAAAAACTCTCCCGTAGCTACGTTTATTATCAAATCTATCGGCTTTGCTGAAACAGAAAACTTTTTGAAGAAAGCTCAAGAGTTTTTTGCAGATCCTACTTCCTCGGAAGAGTTTCTCTCTTACTGCGCTCCCGATGTCATCGAGACCATCTCCTCCGGCGTGATGAAACTCTTTGACAGCAGGAAGAAGGCTTTAGGGAAAGTTAAATTAGTTCACCAAACTGTTTCTTAGGATAGGTTGGCACAATCTTAAAACGTTTTCCATTGCAGAAACCAGGTTTCTTGAGTTCAGCCACAATGTCCGGTTAGTCTGAGATGTTGCATCATTCTCGCTTAACAGGCTTTCGGGCCTCTTCCACAAAAAATGAGTTTTCTTGTGGCGAGTAGGGGTTGGGCAGGAGATCCCGCCCAAAAAAAGATTATTGAGAATGGTGCAATATCTCAGTTTAAACCATAAAAAAAAGTCCTCTTTAACTCATATGTTGCACCATTCTCAATTAGCCTTTTATGAACAGGCTTTCCGGCCTGTTCCACAAGAAAATTTATATTTTGTGGAACAGGCCGGAAAGCCT
>JARCMA010000075.1 GCA_030248405.1 Microcoleus sp. MP8IB2.171 | reverse complement strand
TTAATTTCTCAAGCGATTGTAGAAGACGCTGTGCTGGTGAGTGGCGATTCCATACTAGCTAACTATCCCGTAAAAATAGAGTGGTAAGTCTACCATCGATAATACCGATAAGGATCATCCCCATTCTCAAAATCCGCTTTGTAATCCCAGTGATAAAACTCCCGACTCGAACCGTTAAAAATATCTCCATCCGCCTTAAAACTCGCCCCTAAATTAGCCAAAATCTGAGCATTTGCCCGGGTTTGCCGCCAGCGAGTAAAACGCAAATAAGTCTTAGTATCAGCATTCAAACTGTCCGGTTCAATCTGAGAGAAAATCGCCACACCCTTACCCACTTGTACCCGACTTAACAAACCGTCAGCACCGATTTCTCCCCCAGACTTAATCAACCAAGTATCATAAAAAGAGCGCGATCGCAAATCTGAAGCACTAACCCCCTTTACCTCATCCCAACTCGGAACCGCCAGCGAACCCCCAAAATCCTGGACTGACTGCAAACCCACGCCCAAACCCCCAGCAGGCACTTGACGCGGCAAGAAAAACGCCTTTCCGCCAGCATTCAAATAACCGCGCAAATCTGCATCTTTCAGATTCGCTTCTGTCCCCACAATGACCAAACCAACATCATTAGAAAGCGAACTAGCGCGCTGATAAATTACCCCCAAACTGTCCAACTTTTGGGCATCTTCATCTCCCCCAATTAAAACCACTTTATCCGGCTTTCCAAGTACCGGAGAATTCATCCCGTAACTCACAATTTGTTGCACTAACTGCGCCGCCCCAGCATCTACAGAATAATGGTCTTCCAAATCCAACTCGTTTAAAATCAGCCGCCCTTTTCCGTAATCCAATTCCATCAGCGGCGAATAAGCTAAATCAAACTCAGATTCCAAAATTGGGCGCCAACCGCTGCGGTGCGGTTTCTCAATAGAAGCGCTACTGACACCGCCGCGATTTCCCCAACGCCAGCCGTACCAAGGTTTATTTGCCGGACTCAAATTAGGGCCAGTTTGGATCGTATCTGGATAAGCTTCAACCAGCGTGCTTTCCCCCACCCAATCCCGCAAATCTTCACTGTCTAAACCGCTAATTGCCGGATGGTTGCTATCAACTGGATAAGCGCGGCGGCTGACGTGGGCAGCAACCCGGAAACCCGTATTTTTCAGCCATTCCCTGCGCTGAGGAAACACAATTGCTTTGCCGCCGTTTCGCACAAAATTTTCTACACTTCCCGGTAAATTTTCCCCGCTAGAAAACGCTTCCCTACCGATAATTAATAGCGATGAAACTTGCGAACCATTCCACGGTACAAGCTGATAACCTAACTGTTTTAACATTGCCGATGTTTTGCCCGCTGGATCGAAAATTGTCACCGAATCTTTGATGTTAGATTGTTTGGGAAAAACGCGGAAAGCAAATGTATCAGAATGCGATCGCTCGCCCACCCGTGCAGTCAAGCTAATTTCGCCGTCAGCCTTGCTAGAAATGGTATTTGGCAAATTTACATCTATTGGGAAAAATAGCGTTTTTGCCGACTCAATCGTCCCTTTTTCCTCGCCTTTTTTTACTTCTTTCCCCCCCACCAAAACCCGCCACTTAAACGAAAATTCTTGCGCCGCCCGCCTATCGTTTATTAACACTACTTGCTTTGCCAGTTTTCCGCCCACAAACAAATTGTGATCTTTCGCAGTAAAAACCGGGCTAGCACCAGCAATCCAAGCCAAAGTCGAGCTATTATTCTTCATAATTGCCTCGCCCCCAGGATGAACAGTGTAAGCTTCGGGCTGCAAATAATTCAAAAGATTATTCGAGACTTGCTTCAAATAAACTCCCCGGCGACCCGGTTGAAATGCCCCAATATCTACCTTTTTTCGGCCAGCTTCGGAAACTTCCCAACCATGTCCGTCATTCCAAGGAATCATCCCCCCAGACATTCCAAAAGTCCGCCAACTCCGCCAAGTATTTGTACTGAATAACTGCTGCAACTTTTGAAAAGCTGGTGCAAAATCTAACTCTTTTTTACCATGCCAGCTTTGATACTCCTGACCCTTGACGAATTGCTCGCGAATTTTAGCTTTATAAGCGGCAGTTTCCAACTCGTAAGCCTGCTTACCAAAATAAATGGCCGCAAACTCAGTCATCCAAGGTTCGCTGAGAATCACCTGACCAAAACCTTTGCGGTTCCGCATCATCGTTGCGTGCAGAGGAGTCCCAAACTCGACTGCCATGTAGGGCCTTTCCCCGGTTTTGCTCCACTCATAAATCCACTCTTCCCGTTCTTGCAAGGGAATCATATTTAAATAAGAATTCAGCGCATAAACATCGCCGAAGTGGGCGCCTTGGTGTACCATCACAGGTCTGGTTGGGTCTGCCGATTTAATGGTAGCTAAAGCGTCATTTCCTAGGGGAGTGTTGACCCGCAAACGCTGGTTTTCTGAGGGACTGAGAGTTCCTTCTACTTTGCTTTTGCCGATGCGACGGGGATTTAGGTCGTCAGCGTTGCCGAAAAAATTAGGACTTGTCGCCCACATTAATACTGATGGATGATTGCGGTAGCGGCGCATTTCAGTCACCATTCGGTCTTTCCAGCGGTTTTTCCACAGGGGGTTCTTCCACTTGCCGTTCCAAGCGATAGGACTAATGTCTAAAGCGGGAGCCATAATGGGAAAACCTTTGAGGTCTGCTCTTTCGGAAAATAGCTCTCGGAAGTGCCATCTACCCCGTTCGTCGTGATTCCAAGGCCACATTTCTGTTATGTTAAAACCGGCTTTGACGTAGCAATCAATTAGGCTATCAGCAACTTCTAATGTCCCGCCTTGCCAAGTATCCGAGTGCAAGTTTGGTCGCAGCCGAAATTCGGTTCCGTTTAAGAAAAATTTGCGCCCTTCTATCCAAAATTCGCGGAAGCCAAAAGGTTGGTTGTATTGCGTGTCTATGCCGCTGCCTTTTACTTCTAATTGCAGGGTGTAAAGGTTTGGTTGCCCGACATCCCAAAGACGGGGATTTGGCCAATTCCACTGAACTTGTACGGTTTGAATGGGTTTAGCTTGAACCTTGGCATTTGCGGTGAATTTTTGTTGTACTTTGCCTTTTTCGTCGAGCATTTTAGCGATTAATTCAACTTGACCGTTTTGGGCAACGTCTTTGAGTTCAATATCTAATTTAACTTGCTTTTTTCGGGTGGAAGTTTGGACGAATACGTCGCTAATCAGCGGGCCTGGGGGAAGGCTCAGAAGTCGCACTTCGCCGATGATTCCCCGCGATTGCAACTTGGATTTCTCTGTGTAGATTTCTGTGGGGCCCATGATGACGGCTTTTTCCTTTTCATCGGATACTGCCACCACTAAAATAGATAGGGTGTTTTGACCTGGTTTTGCTACTTTGGTAATTTCAATAGTGCCGTAGGGCCATGGGATTTGACCGCAGTTAATGCCGTTGATAAAGATGACTGCATCGGTGCTGACTCTGGCTAAGTCGAGAAAAATTCGGCGGTTTGTCCAGTCGCCGGGAATGTCTATATTTCTCTGATACCAAGCTTTTGATAGTTGTTTACTGTTGAAGTTTTCCCAATCTTTGCCGCTGCCGCGAGTGAT
>JARCMA010000574.1 GCA_030248405.1 Microcoleus sp. MP8IB2.171 | reverse complement strand
TACGGTTAAAAAGTTTGAATATTGCCGAAAGGACGCAACATTTAAAGGTCAGTCGCTGAATTAAGAATCCCCTCGCCTCGATAGCAGGGGAGTGTCAAACTCAATTAACGACACTTCACCTCAGACTTGTCTTTGCGGGGCAACGATGCCAAAAGTCGATCGCCAGGGTGCAAAAGTTCGATCGGCTGCTGCATTTGTGACATTCTGTGCTAAGAAGTTGTCGGATGCTCAACAAAAACCGTCAAGCAATCGTCGCATTGCTGGCAGCAAAACTCCCAAGCTGAGGAATCGGGTGCATTGTCAACAGACAATATCAGCTTGGGGGAACTCACAGGCAAAACCTATCAGACAGAATTTTCTGGCTGTAACATTCCACGCGGGGATAATTCACTGCCGGGATAAATTTTTATTTATTTTGCCTGCCGCAGACTTTTACGAGTCGAAAAAGTAATTTGGCAACAGCCATCAACAGCCTAATTATCTCTTAGACATCAACCGAATTTAAGTTTCTCCTCTGACTAGACAAGAGTTTCAGATGCTTTTTCGCAGATGTCTACGGTCAAATAGACAAGCTTTTCCGTTTGGAGAAATTAAGAGCGTGGTAGATTTTAACAGAAGACAGCGGTTGCATATGTCAAAAATTAACTTGCTAAAAAAAACAGGACACGAAGCAAGTTTCTCGGTTGCCGTTTGGGAAGACCAGGGGGAATTCAATCCAGACTTAGAACCATTTAACCCGCCGAAAAAAAACGTGAAAACGCGAAAGTTTAACCCAAAAAATACCAATTTAGGTAAACAGATGCCAGTTTTTATTTCCGGAGAAGTGGCTTCTGTAGAAACCGTGACGAAAAAAAAAATCAACCATAACTTGGGAGAAAAATTATCCTTAAAAGTCAGCGAAAGTTGGCCATCTAAAATTGGCGGTTTGCCTATCCATCAAAAAATTGGTTACGGGTATTTGCTGGCAATAGGAATCGGCTTTTTTGGCTCGCTGAGTGGACTGGCGATTGCCGATTACTACCAAGGACAAGGATTAAAGCAATTCAATGATGCTCACCTACAAGCGCAATTGCTCGGCAATTTTAAAGATGCAGCGCTGGCGGCCCAATTGCAGGGTTCACAGCTAGATTCTTTTGTAGATAATTCGATCAAGCTAAAACAGCAAGAAGAGCAGTTGGTTCAGAGTATTGTTAAGGCAAAAAATCTACAGTTACGTATAGAAAAGTTTGCCGACAGCCAACCCGCTTGGCTGGCAGCAAAACCGGAAGTTCTCAAGTTTTTACTGCAAGATTGCACAAAAAATTTAGAAGCCTACGCCGCTACTCTCAAGTCAACTTTGCAGAAAATCCAGCAATCGCAACTATCGCCTCGGGAGATAGAGTCGGCCAGAAAATTGCTCGCCATCGAAAGCGGAGAAGGTGTAAAACAGCTCAACAGCAGCCTTGAGGAATTGAGCAAAATCCTCGATATTGCCCAGCAGCAAGAGGGCCAAGGCGGTGAAGTGATGGAAGACGCCCAAGGAATGGAAAAAGCCATAATTATTATTAGTATGCTGCTGTCGGTAGTGGTGGCTGGAATGTTGGCTTATCGAACGAGTCGGGCGATCGCTAAACCTGTTATCAGCGTCACTAAGGTGGCCGAACAAGTAGCCGCTGAGTCTAATTTTGACTTGCGAGCACCCGTCACCGGACAAGGCGAAATCGGCTCTCTGGCTGCCTCTCTCAATCACCTGATCGAGCGGGTTTCGGAACATACAAAAGAATTGGAACAAGCTAAGGAAGCCGCCGTCACCGCTAACACTGCTAAAAGCCAGTTTTTAGCAAATATGAGCCACGAGTTGCGGACGCCTTTAAATGCGATTATCGGCTACAGTCAACTACTTTCAGAAGATGCCCAAGATGCGGGATGTGATGAGTTTGTACCCGACTTGCACAAGATTGAAAAAGCAGGCGCGCATCTGCTATCTTTGATTAACGATATCCTTGATTTGTCAAAAATTGAAGCGGGGGGTATGAAACTCGAAATCCATGAGTTTGACATCGAATCCCTGGTTGACAATGTTGCGAGTGCCACGAAACCGTTGGTAGAGAAAAATGGCAATGTTTTGGAGATTGAGTGCGATCGAACTGTGGGCATAATGCACGCAGATTTCAAAAAAGTGCGCCAGGTTTTGATACATCTGCTTAGTAATGCTGCGAAGTTCACCAAAAACGGTAGGGTGAAAGTGAGTGTGAGGCGCATTGCAGGAAGTGGAAAATTGAATGCAGCAGGGCGATCGGCTGTTGACGATTCAATGGCTGCGGGTGAAACTGATGCTGGGGCGATCGCTTGTCCCCTGCTGAGTGTTCAAGACTCGGATTGGATTTGCTTATCTGTTAAAGATACCGGAATTGGAATGTCGGAAGAACAACAACACAAATTGTTTGAAGCTTTTGTGCAAGCTGACTCTTCAGCGGCGCGACAGTACGACGGCGCCGGATTGGGGCTGACACTTAGCCGCTACTACTGTCAGATGATGGGCGGGGAGATTTTGGTAGAAAGCGAAGAGGGAAAAGGGTCTATTTTCACTGTGCGGATACCGGCGGGAAACGGGTGATGTGATGTTTGGGCGAGAGATTTAGGGGGTAGGCAGAGGGGCGAAAATTTATGTTTCAAACCTCTGGCTTTATGTCCAAATGTTTTCCTCTTGTCAGTGGGGGCGATCGCACTCGATGAATTGTAATTGGTTATTTTCCCAATTTAAGCAGCACAAACCGCTGGCGCCTGAACTCCAACCTAAATCGATGCCGATAAATTTCATAGTTGTTTAAAGGGCGATCGCACAAACTGCACTTAATTTTTCTCCTGTTTGTCATCCGATGGCGGGGGCTGTTTTTGCATTTCCTTTTGGTGCTCTCTAGCGGCTTGTTCCAAAACGAAGGCTGCTAAGCTGCTGATTGAACGGCGTTCCTGATTTGCCCAGTCTTCCAGGATGTCATAGATTCCATCAGCTAAATAAGTGGTTAAGCGTTTGGTCATCCGAGG
>JARCMA010000573.1 GCA_030248405.1 Microcoleus sp. MP8IB2.171 | reverse complement strand
TCTGGGAGATACGGATCTCAAGAGGGTGGGGAGGCAAAGTCCAGATACGCTACATTTACTGGCGGAGAGCATGAGGATTGCTTATGCTGACCGGGCCGAGTATTTGGGCGACCCGGATTTTGTGAGTGTACCGGTCAAAGCTCTGACTAGCAGCAATTATGGCAAATTGAGACGATCGCAAATCCAAATGTCAAAAGCCAGACCCTCCAGCGAGGTAAAAGCTGTTGACGCTGAAACTTTGAACCGTCTCCTGTGGGAGTCTCCGGAAACTACCCACCTCACGGTAGTTGACAAAGAGCGCAATGTAGTAAGCTTAACGTTTACGGTGAATGGCGGTTTTGGGGCTGGAGTCGTGGCCGCGGGTACGGGAATTTTGCTCAACAACGAGATGGATGATTTTGCAGCGGCGCCGGGAGTGCCGAATTTGTTTGGTTTGGTGGGCGGGGAGGCAAATTCGATCGCTCCGGGGAAGACTCCTTTATCCAGCATGACGCCGATTATCGTGACCGAAAAAGGCAAATTTCGCCTCGCTGCGGGGGCTCCCGGAGGCAGCACGATTATTACTACGGTGTTGCAAATTGTACTGAACGTATTGGTTTACGACATGAATGTCGGCGATGCTGTATCTGCACCTAGAATTCACCACCAATGGCAACCGGATCGCCTGATGGTGGAACGGGGAGGTTTTGAGGCTGCGACGCTTTGGGAGTTGCGGCGACGGGGACACCTGATTTTCGAACGTGACGGCTGGGGCAATGCCAATGCGATCGTCCTGACTGCAGACGGTTGGTTGGAAGGGGCTGCCGATCGGCGCGGGGAAGGAGAAGCAAGAGGGTTTTAGTCAACAGTCAGTCGATTAGAGATTTTAGATTTTAGAGGGGGGCGAGACTTCGGCGAATCGACGATTTTAGATTTACTCCACAGATGAATCTGTGATGTTGAACTAGGGTCAAAAATTTTGATCTCTCTACGACAGGAATCGGGGGCTTGTATACGTTTTTTGGGCAAGGTCATCTTTCATGAGTCATTAGCTATTAGTCATTAGTCATTAGTCATTAGTCATTAGTCATTTTGGATATCGCAAACGGTATCAAAACCCGTTTTTTTTGGGTTCCAGTGCGTAAGTCCTGAAATTATTAGTCTGTGTACCTGTATTTTTGTATCCGTATTTTTGCGCTGAGGTTTATAGGCTGACTAATTGCCAAGAACTACAAAAAAAAATAACCACAAAAAGCGTATATACACTGATGTGTAAAGTTATTGTAAAGGCACTAGACATTGATACTTATATAATGTAAAAATGAAGTTGTGCATAGGATCAGGTTTGTATCTTCCAGAAAAAAATTATGATAATTACTCACAAAATTGCTGCTTTAACAGCTACATTAACTACTGCTCTGAGTTTGTTGGCAGCGCCAGCAATGGCATTTTCGGTAGGGGCAACTAATAACACTGAGACTTTGAAAAATAATTTGTTGGGAACTAACACAGCCGGATTGAGTAATTTCTCTGTTTCAATTACGGGTAATTCTGCTGCTTTTGGTATTTTCACTAATGACCCCTTCGGTTTGACATCAGGTGTTGTTCTGAGCGCTGGTAGAGTCGCCCATATACCGGGTCAGAATCGGAAAGATAACTTCACGACACAGGACAGCGATTTAAGCACGGACTTTGGTGCTAAGGGTGAACAGGGGGATCTGACTCAGCTAAACCTCAGTTTTTTTGCTAATAGCACGGTTGAAAAGTTGTTCTTTCAATATGTATTTGCTTCTGAGGAGTTTCCTGAGTTCGGCGGTTCTAAATATAATGACGATTTTGAACTGCTGCTGAACGGCACTAATTTGGCAAAATTGAGCGACGGAAAAACAGTTACGATTAATAATCTTGTTCCAGAGCCAAATAATCGCTCTAAAGATCATCCAGACTATATTGACAACCCAAGTTTGACAGGTATTGCTGCTAACATCGTTAAGCTGGACGGTTTTACTAAAGTTTTAGGTTTTGAGGGTTTGCTCAAGCAAAATCAGACGAATGTTCTCAGTATCCGCATTAAAGATGTGGGCGATGGCAAGTTAGATTCTGCTGTATTTATTAAAGGCGGTTCTGTGGGGACGGTTCAACCTGAGCCGGTTCCCGAACCGATGACTGTGGGGGGTTTGATGGCGGGAGGCGCTATGCTGGCTGCTGCACGAAAGTTACGCAATCGCCGTGGCGGAAGTAATTAATAACGGAAGGCAGAAGGCAGAAGGCAGAAGGAAGAAGGAAGAAGGAAGAAGGAAGAAGGAAGAAGGAAGAAGGAACCATTTTGGGGGTTGCTGTAATATGAATCTCGATTAGCCGTGTTGGAGACAGAAACGGGGTTTGATCAACGAAAAGACCTCGTTGCAGTTCAAGAACCGGGTAAAAAAACTTGGTTTGTGCGATCGCGATCGTGTAATATCATTTCATATCAATTCCGGTTGCACTCCTCATGATTGTTGACTGTTGACCCTTCGACTTCGCTCAGGGCATCGCTGTTGACTGTTGACTTTGGGTCAAAAAACTGAATGGTTGAGTGTTAACTGTTGACTAGATTTTATTATTCCGATCCAAGCCGAAACTATATCAAGTAATTTAACCATTATGGGTACGCAGCGAGGAATGCAAGTCCTCATACAATTCGGACGACGAATGCCCTCACTACGAACCAATTTTATTGCGGTTGTTCTAGCGGACAGAATATAAGTTTTTATCCCAAATTCGCCAAGGGCGGATTTTTTTGTATTTGGAGTTGCAACAAATATTGCGGGTAAAACCCGCGTCTACAACGACTGACTAAAAACTAAATAATTTAGCTATGAACAGTACCATCGGGTAAGATTGTACCTGTTAATGTAGTTCGGGTGAGTTTGACCATAACTCGATCGCCGTAACCGATTTTCGCTCCTGTTAAGTCAGCACCGCTCAAGTCAGCACCGCTCAAATCGGCTCCGATTAAGTTGGTTTCTCTCAAGTTGGCATTGATCAAACAAGCTCCTAACAAATTG
The DNA here is from genome assembly GCA_030248405.1 of Microcoleus sp. MP8IB2.171. Taxonomy (GTDB): domain Bacteria; phylum Cyanobacteriota; class Cyanobacteriia; order Cyanobacteriales; family Microcoleaceae; genus Microcoleus. The sequence continues at coordinate 4,250 of JARCMA010000573.1, read as the reverse complement.
GCCCTGAACAAGTTTGCTTGGTGCAAATTCGCGCCTGTGAGATTGACGTTGTGTAGAAAAGCATCACTTAAGTCGGCTTCACTCAGGTTTGCATTGCTCAAGTTTCTTCCTGAAAAATCCTTTTCTTTTAAGGAAGCTCCTTTGAAGTTGGAACCGCTCAAATCGGGAGCTTGTGGCCCAGCTTGGCGGTAAGACTGAGAGGACTGAGATGGCGGCGGCGGCGATTGGTAGCGGGACGCCTCTGAATAGGGCCCTGCAGGGTTTCCCCCATAGTTTCCCGCATAATTTCCAGCATATTTTCCTGAAGAGGGTTCAGAAGAGTAGCGGGGTTCTTTTGGGTTAGCCGGTGGTGGCTGGGTGTTTTGGTGCTGGGTGTTTGGATACTGAGTATTTCTGTACTGAGTGTTTTGGTACTGATTGTTTTGGTACTGATTGTTTTGGTACTGAGTGTTTTGGTACTGAGTATTGGGTTGCTGAGTATTTTGTTGCTGGGTATTTTGTTGCTGGGTGTTTCTGTACTGAGTATTTTGTTGCTGGGTATTTTGTTGCTGAGTATTTCTGTACTGGGTATTTTGTTGCTGGGTATTTTGTTGCTGAGTGTTTCTGTACTGAGCGTTTTGTTGCTGGGTGTTTTGTTGCTGAGTGTGTTTGTGCTGGGTGTTTTGGTGCTGGGTGTGTTTGTGCTGAGTATGTTTGTGCTGAACGTTCTGATTCTGACCTCTTGGTTGAATCGATCGCAATTGTTCGCGAGCTTGATTAATTTCCTTAATCTTTTCTTCAGCTTTCTGTAGTAGTCTGGGATTGTCTTTGGGGATGCGATCGGGGTGCCAAATGAACGCTAAATCCTTGTAGGCTTGGCTAATTTCTTCTCTGGAAGCTCCCGGCAACAGTCCCAGCACTTTATAGTATTGGTCGAGGTCGTTCATTAGTACCACCTTTCGCTTTAAGAAATTAGGAATTAAAAATTAAGATCGGAGCAAAAGCCGTTCTCAAAGCTTGCTTGTCCGATCGTACATTAGATGAACAATAACTCAGCTAAGCCGCTGCTGGCAAAAATTCTCGAATTCGCTGCAAGTATGTTGCGGCATCCTCCAGCATCGGAAAGTGAGCCGTATTCGGAATTATAACAAATTCTACTTTTTTGCTGAGGGAGGCTGCTTGCTCTCCCATGACGGCGGGGATAATTTGGTCGAATTCTCCGGCCACAAGCAGTGTGGGAACACTCAGCCGCGCAAATTCTTGGGGCATTTCCTCGGCGGCTCTTTTGCTGACTGCCGTCACCATTGTACCTATAGCAGCTTGCTCGTCTGCCATTAAAAAATCCTTGAGAAACGCCAGACTAACCTCTGTGGGCAGGGAACGGCGCAAAAACCGGGCCATAAATAGCCGATCGGCAAAGGGGATGGATGCCAACCAAGAGGGTCTAAATTTTACCACATAGCCACCGAATTTGTGAAAAGTTGTAAAAGATTTTTCGTCGTATTCAAAAATCCCGCTGCAAGTGAGAATTGCTTTTTCTACTTTTTCGGGGTAAAGGTTGAGAAATAAAGTAGCAATTGATGCACCTGTGGAGTGAGCATTGAGAAAGACGCGGCTTAAATTCAGAGATTCTAATAATTCAGCTAAGTCGCGGGCGTAGGTTTCGAGTTCGTAGCTTGACTCAGGAGGCTCTTTTGGCAAAGGCGATCGGCCAAAACCTCTCATATCATAAAGCAAACAATCAAAATCATCAGCAATAGCCCGTGCCGTGCTTTCCCAGTAGCGCGCCGAGCCCGCCCAGCCGTGCAGAAATACCATCACTGGTTTGCCGCTGTGCCCAGCACTGTTATCTGCCGTTATCCACTCGTAATAATGTTCTACACCGCGAATTGAAATAAAAGACATGATATTGATTTGGATTCTTAGATTTGAGATTTTAGATCTTAGCTCATAATTGTTCAGTAAATACCCAAATTCCCGACTTATTTTAAAAAAAGTCAGTAATCTCAAGACTATATCCATCAAAAAACTCGGCGTTAACCTGCGTCAATCCGCCCACATCTGCGACCAAAAATCATACACATAGAAACCACCAGAAATCACCAAGCAATTTAATCTTGCATCCATCAAAAAAATCAGCGTTAATCTGCGCCAATCTGCCCACATCTGCGGTCAAAAATTACCAATATAAAAACTAATCATAAATCTTAAGCAGCAGAAGCAGCCAGCCAAAACAAACCATCCACCAAAAGCGTGCTCAAAACAGCACCGCTGAAAGCGCGCCAGTGCAATTGGGCGTCGCGCAAACTCAGCAAACCGACGGTTAGTAACACAGCAATTAAAAGTAGAGCGCAGCCTATGCCCCAAGGAGTGTCGATTTGCCCGATCGCACTTTGAAAAATCGGCATCGCGAATTCCGGTTCCGCGTGCATGACTTTGCGCCAGTAGGGCATCAAACCAGTTAAATAAAAATATAAATCAGTAATCGCAGTGCCAAATAGTGAACCCAAGTAAAAATATGCGCCAACTTTTCCCCAAGATTTGTTCAAGCACCAAATTGCAAATGGCAAGCCAATTGATTCTATAGGTAAATGTAAAATAGGTTCCCATCTAAACCAGCCCCAATAGATGGAACCAGCCAGCCAACATCCGGCAAATCCTAATAATAAGTCTCCCCAGAGTTGGGTTTTAGGGCGGAAAATTAGGATGAAACTGAGGACGAACCAGGGAATTGTTGAGAGTAAGCTGATGGTTGGATATAAACGCACTAATGGTGCTTGCACGAAGACTGGAATTGAGACTAAGAATGCTGAGGCGCTAAATATTAGCCACTGTTTGATGCTGTTGGTTTTGTCAGAAGTGACAGAATTTTCTAGGCCCGAAACTGTGGCAATAGGTGCGATCGCCGATGATGATACTAAATCTAAATTAAACAACTGATTGGACTCCGTACTGTTTCAATAGGTGGACTAAAAATTTTGCTGCGGTTGTGGGTTTTGTGCTCTCAATACCCGCGCAGGTTGGGCTGATGTGCCAGCCTGTTGCCGTTTGGGGCGATCGCCACAAATCCAAATGTGCGATCGCTGGATCTGCAAAAAAGCTGTCTCCACCGCTGCCGAGAATGGCTGAACTCCAGTGCGTGAAGCTATCGTGGCTGAGCCTGTGTATGGGAAAAGTCCCCCCCAGGGGTACTCCCCAGCCGTCTAAGGCAAAAAATGCCCCGACTTGGCCGCCGATTTGCTGCCACATCCAAGCCGCCCCGATCGCCCCGGCGACTCCTGCCGAAAAGCTGACAAATACTAGATTTTCTCCTGCCAAGTCTTGGCTGCACAAAAACTGCAATATGTCAAGGGCTGAAAAAGGCGGATATTTATGAGCGGGAAAAACCTTGGGGCGATCGACTATTTGCGGATTTTGCCGAGGATCTTCGTCTCGCCAAATCCCCGAAAGTCCCGCTAGGAAACAATCGGTTAGCTTTGGTTCGTGAACTCCGGGGCAAATTACCAGTCTCATAGTGCGTCAAGAAAGTTAATATAGTTCGCAACATAACTTTATCATGTGTCTACTATATCATATACCATCCGGGGGGATAGGGTGTTAAACTTATAATAGAGTCAAGTTAGCAGAGTATCCCCCCAAATTAAGCGCTGGGAATCCTCCAAACTGCTGGAATCTGAGGCAAGGTGAGGGAGTCTTAAGAAAACATAAAACTTAACGCCTGCTGTCCGGCAGTCCGGCAGGGGTTCAAACCCCTGCCTCAAAGCTGAAGTCCTCGGTCGAGGACTAAAAAAAAGAACTCATCAGTCCTCTTCAGAGGACTTTCGCTATTAGCCAGGGGTTTAAACCCCTGGCGGTATTGCGGGTTAAGTCAAAAACATTCAAATTGAGGAATACAAAGTGGTTGCTTCTCCAGAAAAAATTCAGTTAAAAACATCTCCAGCACCGGCAAGTAACGATCGCGTTGCTGTCTTGCTGATGGGTTACGGCGAAGTCGAAAGCTACGACGATTTTGCCAGCTACAACGAACAAGCTTTAAATTTGCTTACGGCAAAGTTTGCCCCGGTACCGACTTGGATTTATCCGCCGCTGGCAAAGATTTTAGCAATCTTTGACTTGCACGAGTGGAGTCACCAACATGGTCAATTCGTCTCACCGCACAATGCTATTTTTGAACAGCAGCGCGCCGGGATTGAAAAGAATTTACAGGAAAAATGGGGCGATCGGGTAAAAGTTTTCAAAGCTTTTAACTTTTGCGCGCCGTTTTTGCCGGA
>JARCMA010000572.1 GCA_030248405.1 Microcoleus sp. MP8IB2.171 | reverse complement strand
TAATGCTCTTCTCTTGTCTTCTCTTCTTTTGTGGAAAAGGCGTCCCGCCTGTTCTTTTTCACACGCGGTTCATTTAAAAAAACCATTGTTAATAGTAGCAAATCCGTGCTAGCGGGTTAACCCACCAGATCAAGTGAGGAAATCCGCTTGACAGTGTGTGGGTATTTGATGAGAAAATAGATGAATAAAACAGCTTTAAATCAAAGGATGACAGTTATCAATGGCAATTAAAGACCAGCCCCAACCACCTCGTTTTCGGCAAATTAGCAATATTTTGTTATTGCTATCAAGTTTGTTCCTGCTGGCAAATATCTTTTTGCCCAATTTGTTCGGGCCGCAAATTCCGCAAGTGCCTTACAGCTTGTTCGTCCATCAAGTACAAGAACAAGATGTAGTTCGAGCTTCGGTAGGCCAAAATGAAATTCGCTACCAACTCAAAGGCGAAGGCGACAAACCCGGTCAAGTGCTGTCAACTACGCCGATTTTTGACCTGGAACTTCCTAAACTTTTGCAAGAAAAAGGCGTTGAATTTGCGGCAACTCCCCCTTCCAAAAATGGCTGGATCGGCAGTGTTTTAAGCTGGGTGGTTCCGCCGCTGATTTTTGTGGCAATATTTCAATTTTTCATGAACAGGCAGGGTGGCGGGCCGCAGGGTGCACTGTCGATCGGCAAAAGCAAGGCTAAGGTCTATGTAGAAGGCGAATCAGCGAAAATTACTTTTGCTGATGTGGCTGGAGTAGAAGAGGCTAAAACTGAATTAGTCGAAGTGGTTGAATTCCTGAAAACTCCAGATAAATTTACGGCAATTGGTGCGCGAATTCCGAAAGGCGTGCTGTTAGTCGGGCCTCCGGGAACTGGCAAAACGCTGTTAGCAAAGGCAGTGGCTGGCGAAGCTGGGGTGCCGTTTTTTAGCATCTCCGGTTCGGAGTTTGTAGAACTATTTGTCGGTGTCGGTTCTGCGAGGGTCAGAGATTTATTTGAGCAGGCGAAAAAACAGGCTCCTTGTATTATTTTCATTGATGAATTGGATGCGATCGGCAAATCTCGTAGCAGTAACGCTAGCTTCGGGGGGAATGATGAACGCGAACAAACTCTCAATCAATTGTTAACTGAAATGGACGGTTTTGCGGCGGGCAATACTACGGTAATTGTTCTGGCTGCAACTAACCGCCCGGAAAGTTTGGATGCTGCTTTGTTGCGCCCAGGCCGTTTCGATCGCCAAGTTTTAGTCGATCGCCCCGATTTATCTGGCCGCGAAGCAATTTTGAACATTCACTCTCAAAAAGTGAAGTTGGGCCCGGATATTGACTTGAAGGCCGTCGCCGCTCGCACCCCCGGTTTTTCGGGCGCAGATTTGGCAAATTTGGTCAATGAAGCTGCTTTGTTGGCGGCCCGGAACAAACGACTAACTGTGGCGCAGGAAGACTTTTTTGAAGCGTTTGAGCGCGTTGTGGCCGGCTTGGAAAAGAAAAGCCGGGTGCTCAACGAAAAAGAGAAAAAGATTGTGGCTTACCACGAAGTCGGACACGCAATGGTTGGTGCTCTGATGACGGGCGGTGGCGAAGTTGCCAAAATCTCGATCGTGCCGCGCGGTATGGCTGCTTTGGGTTACACGTTGCAGGTACCGACTGAAGACCGTTTCTTGTTGGATGAATCGGAATTGCGGGGTCAAATTGCTACACTGTTGGGCGGGCGATCGGCTGAGGAAGTGGTGTTTGGTAGCATTACTACTGGCGCTTCAAATGACTTGCAAAGGGCGACTGATTTAGCTGAACGGATGGTGACAACTTACGGGATGAGTAAGGTTTTGGGGCCTCTTGCTTACGATCGATCTCAACAATCGTTCCTCGGCGATGGTATGGGAAATGCCCGCCGCGCGGTGAGTGCTCAAACTGCTGAGGCGATCGACCAAGAAGTGAAGGAAATAGTCGAAACTGCACACCAACAAGCCTTAGATATTCTCAAGGAAAATCGAGAATTGTTGGAAACAATTACGCAGAAACTGTTGGAAACTGAGGTGGTGGAAGGTGACGCACTTCGCGAATTCCTCGGTCAAGTGCGGCCTTTAGATAAGGTTGCCGCTTGAGTTTAACAGGGTTTAATAGGACTTACATGAGAGTCCAGAAACCGGGTTTTTTCGATAATACTTCGCTGTAGCCCGCAAATTCGAGAAAAACCCGGTTTCTTTATTCGGTTCGAGAAAAACCCGGTTTCTTTATTCGGAGTGCATCCAGGACTGTTTAATTAAACCGCAGATTAACGCAGATGAGTGTAATATCATCTGCGTTTTTTGATTGACTACCCCAAAATTTATAATAATTTCAACTGTAAAGATTGTGGTCTGGGTCTAACCAGACAATATAAAAAATATTTTCACTAAAAAATCCATGCACCCTGCCGTATTCATTAGCAGATATTTGAAACTGGTAGGGGATATTTACTAGCTGATCTTCATTGGGAATGCCGAAGCCATTAGGTTCAGTTGTATCTTGCCAGACTATTCCATGACAGCGCAGGCTTTTACTCTGATTATTGATAATTTCTTGAGATTTCAATTGTGATAAATCGCGCAGCCTTCTCAATAGAGATGCCAGATATCTAGAATCTCTATCGGCAAGTGAAAATTTATCTTTATCATCCTGATAATACCTGAAAGAAAAACTAATTCCTTCGGGTATTTGTACATCTAGACGCTTGATGCTAGATAAAGATTGCTGGCGGCGTATCTCTGCTTTTTTAAGTTTCTTCGATGACACGGGTTTTGTAGAATTCTCTCATTAATTCCTTCGTAATAATAGCATGAGAAGGTTCATCTTTTGGCAACTCACCTCTCGCCTTAATCCAAGGATCTTCGCGGCGCACCATCAATTCTAACTCATAAGCATCGCAAAAGAAATACTCGTCGGATAACTCGTCTAAAAACTCTTGTACTTCCTGCGGAAATTCTGGTTTTTCAACTTCTTTGAGAATTGGCTTAAAGCCAAATTGTTCTTTGTATTCGTAAAATAAAGCCGGGATAGTCGGCCCGTGCACCCAGGCTTCAAAATCTTCATCAAAAAGCGGTGTATCTTCAAAGGCTAGATACCATGCTTGGGCATAGTACAATAGTTTTTGTAGCTTGTGGTTGCTGAGGTAGGAGCCTACGTCATTGGCGAACCAGATGTAGTAATCAGCCAGTTGGGAGGCTGTTGTTACTGTAGTTATTGTGGTCATATAATTCGACTCAATAAGTTTTGTATTCTATGATAGCACAGGGCGATCGCACTCCTGTAATCGATACTTACTTGTAGGAATCCCGTTAGGTTACAACCCTTTGATATACTGCCTCAATACAGGTGGGAGAGTGTAAAGACTTTCCTGTTTTTCTATCAAGCAGCGCCGCGATAAAGATTGGAGCGCGTTGAGTAAATCTGATGATGATATTTGTCCTTTTTCTAGCAATTTTGCTATATTGACTGGCGGGTTTTCCCTAGCCAACACAGACATAACTTGTTTTTCTAGTGCGGAAGTGCGATCGTACTGCTGCTGTAAACATCTTTCAAATCTTCCGGTAACATATGGTATCATCTATTAATAGCTCACTCGCGCCGCTTCCCAACTCTTGAATCAAAGTCAGCACACTTTTTAACCATAACGGGTTGCCTTGGGAGCGGTGAATGAGTGCTGAGTAGTTGTCGATTTATTCTAAGCATTTATGTCTAATGTATATGAAATTTAGCCGATGGGGGACAAAGTTGAATATTTTTTGACTAGACAAACTTTTGATTTATAAGTATCCTAATAATTAGGCAAATTAAGCGAGTTAGTGGGGGAGAGTTTTGGACATTCATTCTTGGTCACGTATTAAAAACTTGGTCTAGTTAAGAGGTGGATGAATACTCTATTTTTAGATATGGAGTTTGGACCAATTTATGGTTCTAATAGAGCAGACTTCTTTCCAACAGAAATTGGTGCGGTGATATATGATTTAGATCGCAAGGAGGTTTTATTGGAAAGCAAAAAATTCTCCTATGATGTAGACATAGTTGTCAGAAAAAATATTATCAATGACATTGGTAAAACTGTGGGATTTTCGGAAAGAGTTGCAAACATTGAAAGAGGAGAGTATCAGAAAATATTCGATCCTAGCTACCGATTAGAAAAGTCTGATAAAGTTATAGCCAGAGAGCTACGGTCTAAATGCCTAAAGGAATTACGCGAATACATTCACAACCTGTTTAAGAGGAATCAAGTTGACCAGATTGTATTGTTTGGTGCGAGGGAGGATCTCAAGCTTTTGAAAAGGGCAAAAGTCAATAAGTCGAATATTCAAGTCATTGACATACAACTTATTCTTGAAAAAGAGATAGGCTATCTCTTTTCTCTCGATAAAATATCGTTGATTATCGGATTTTATGCTAAAAATAAATGCTTTGGATCAAATAATTTTCAGTATAAATTTCCCTCAAAGTATAAATATCAGCTCAAACCTCATCGAGCACTTGGAGATGCTTGCAGAATTTTCATGGTGTGCAACGAGTTTTACGCTATTAAATCCGATTTGGTGCAGCAATGTAATATGTACTGCGAAATTAATAAAATTCCTAAAGCAAACGTCAATAAGGTTGCTGAGTGACTACGCTCGCCGCATAACAACCCCGTGGCAGCGGACGGTTAAAAAATATTGGTGTATTGCAGCACATACCAAACAGTTCGATGATTGGGCGGATAGCGATCGCCTCCAACCAATGCAGCAATTACATTATGATTGGTTTGGCGATCGAGTTGGGCTGATAAAAGGCTAATGGCAAGACTCTATTATCGAGGGATGGCAGAAGAAAACGGTAAACCCAAAATGGGACGCAACGCGAGGCTACTGGGAGTCAGACCCAGTATTGACATTGATGTTGAGCAAGTGCCCAAAGAGTGGTTGGATGAACAAGGTTATTTACTACCAGAAACAGAGCGCAAGTATTCAGAGGAGTCTGTCACTGTAGCCATTATAAACACAAAAGGAATGTCTGTATCCCTCTCTATCGAAGGCTTACCACCATTCCGCAAACCCCCAAAATTTGGCGGAACAGGAAAAGATCCTCTTTGGCAGATTGACGACAGCAAGATCCTCGGAGATATTGAAGCTGTGCAAGATAGTCCAACTCATGTCAGTATTTTGCCAAGCGCTACAATGCTTTTAGAGAAATATGAAGCAGCCCTGGCCCAGACACAGAGCGAATGGGAGAAAGTTTGATAGTTTAATTTAGTCAAGGGGAGAACAGCAATGGCATGGGTGTTTAGCTTATCGGCTGAATGTGGCACAAAGCAATCTGAAGCACAGCAATTTGCTCAATATTTCAATGAAATTTCCTGGGTGATCTCAAACGGTAGACATTCCCAATGTCGGGCAGAAATTTTTCAGGACATAGAAGAAAATTGGTGGTGTCGAGTTTGTCCAAGTGGCATCAGTGAGATTGGAATTGACACTCCAGAAAGTGCTTATTTAATGACGGAAATAGGTATATTTCTGTATCAGAGTTTGCGGTTTGCTCCACCGTTTCGGTATGCTTTAGTTGGTATGGAAGTAGATGAGTTTAGAACCTACAGCGAATTGATTGAAGAGCCTGCCTTGGTTTTTCCTGGATTGGTTTTAGCTGAAGCTGTTTGGCAAGCAACGGGAGCATCTTCGGTTTTTCGATCGTTCAGTCTTGGATATGTTTGGAAGCCCTATGAAGGTGAAGTTTATAGACCACTAATCGCATCGCCTGACTTAAAGAACAAGCTTGATGAATTGCTGAGGGTGGGGTAAATCCTTTTAGTGGAGACATCGCCCCCCGCCTATCAAATTTACACCCAACAAACCCAATCAACTCAGTAGTTTTCCCGATCGCACCCTCAAATCTTTAGGCGGTTTTACTTGCCTTCTTCTTTTTTCGTTCGCGCCTTTCTACTGCTATTTGTTTCATAACCTCTATTTCCTCAAAATCGACCTGCATCACAGCCGTCTTAAACTCCAGACCCAAAACACAGCTAATTTCAAGGAGTTCCATATAACTAGCACCTTGATAATCTTTCTTCTCATGTTCCTTAAGGCGTTCAGGGTCAATATCCAACCTTTCTGCTAGTTCTTCCACGCTGATTTTTGCTGCCATTCGAGCTTTAATTAAAGCATCTGATAGTTTATTGAAATTCTCAACTACAAGTTCGATCTGCTTACTCTTGTCCCACGCCATCAATCGTTCATATTCTGCTATTTCTTCGTGCAACTGATCCAAATGGCGCTGAATCGAACCTCTACCTGCATCCCATTTGAGAAAGTCCTTTCTTTTTGCTTCTTCATCCCGCTCCATTGCTGCTAGAGTTTTGTTGAATTTTTGAACCCAATCTTTGCTGACTCCGTACTCAAATTCATCTTTAATCACGGTTCCCACCTCATTAAATCGATCGCTATAATTCCTTTCGTGTTTTTGCCTCTGTCACTTTGAAAAAATTCAAAGGAATTTTCTCCGTAATTGCCTACAGGTTCGTCTGAGGGAAAAATTTCCCCTCGATACTTAGCTTTTTGGGCATTTCGATCCTGATGATTGAACAATCTAGGAGCATTGATTCTCAGATACTCCCTGTCTACAGTTTCTCTATCGTAACAAGCATCAAAATCATTAGGCTTATCTTTGCTGGTAACAAAACTACCATCAATATAGATAGTTCTAGCACCTGCTGCTTTTAATTGGGTCATTGCCAGTTTCAAGCCCAATATCAAGCTATCTCTTTTAAAATTCGTGCCAAATCTCTCCTCAAACTCCTCCCATTCGCACCAATGAACTCCCCGTGGTAGATTGCCGTTTTCATCGAATTCTGGAATCACTTACTCACACCCGCGCCGCAAATTAGTTGTGCGAGTCGATCGTACCACAGCTATCATTATAAACATACAGAAACCCGGCTGCTTCAAAACACCGGGTTTCTAAATATTGTTTCTGCATTTTCGACTGATTAACTTCCGCTAACGTAGGCCATAACTGGAGAACCTTGCTGCTGCTGCTGCGCTATTTCCAAAAGCCGCTGAATCCGCTCCTCTGTCGGCGGGTGAGTACGGAAAAGTGACTGCAAACCTTTAGTCGAAAAAGGATTCACAATCAGCAGCGGCGACATCGCAGGATTGCCGTGCATCGGAATTTCATGACCGATTTTCTCCAATTTTTGCAGGGCGTTTGCTAAGCCAATCGGGTTATTGGTAATTTCCACCGCACCGCTGTCTGCTGCAAATTCCCTAGTCCGAGAAATCGCCAATTGAATTACGGTTGCTGATAGCGGTGCTAAAATGATTAAAAACAGCAAACCAAAGGGATTCGGGCCTTGTCTGCTATCCCGCGTCACCGGGCCGTAAAGCGCTCCAAAAGTCAGAATTCGCCCGACAAATGTAATTGCACCGGCAATTGTCCCTGCAACTGCTTGAGTCAAAGTGTCACGGTTGCGGATGTGCGTGAGTTCGTGCGCTAAAACGCCTTCCAATTCTTCGCGGGAAAGCAGATTCATGATGCCTTCAGTAACTGCTATTGTCGCGTGTTCCGGGTCTCTTCCTGTGGCGAATGCGTTCGGAGATTGAGTGGGAACTAGAAAAATTTTCGGTACGGGAATTTGGGCTTTTTCGCTCAGCGATGCTACTATATCGTAGATTTCGGGTGCTTCGCTGCGCGCGATCGGCTGAGCGCGGTAAGCCATTAAAGCGGCCGTGTCGGAATAGTACCAAGAGCTAAAACTTGAGAAGGCGGCTAGGGCTAAACCGATGTAAAGTCCTTGCTCGTTACCGATTAAGTAATAACTTCCTAAAACGAGAAGGCCGCTTAGGAGTCCTAAGAGAGCGGCTGTTCTGAGTTGATTTGTTCCTAACATGGCGGGTTGAGGGCGATCGCTATTTTGATATTTTTGAGCTTGTAATTAGATTTTCATATGTGCGAGCGATCGCGCCTCTATCTGCCGAAATAACTGCTGCCGCCAATAGTAGTATTTCACCTTTCCAGTGAGAGACTGGGAATACCTCGGGATGCTCTCTCAGGCTGCTCTCAAGAGGCGACACAGCCACAGGATATGACATTTCCAGCCAGAACCTGGAAACGAGATTAACAACAAAATAAACGCAGACAATCTTAAATTCATCTGCGTTTGTCTGCGTTTATCTGCGGTTGAATTCTCCAACCCTAAACCGCTTGCACTTGCTTTTCCTCAACAGCAACAGGTTCTTGATATACAGTTTGAGACTCATTAGCCAAAAAGTCAGCCAATTGAGCTTCAATTTCATCCCGCACAATCTGGCGGTATTCCAGAAAATGCTCGTTGTGAGCGCACACTGTTAAATAGTGATCCCAAACCGCAGGATTGCGCTTGAAAATGCTGAACAAATGATGCCAGAATTTCCAGCGAGTGCTGCGCTTGACTCCTTGCCGCCAAACCACAGTTAACAGTGCCCGCAAGTCGATCCAACTGGGAATTCTTGCAGGTATCTTTGCTGTAGGTGCACCTAACATTAAGAAATGGCGATAGGTGCGGTCTAAATATTTCTCAGCATCGTACACATCAGAAAATGCCTGAACATATTCCCTCGCGATATCTTCTAGCGGCCGCGTCGGAATGAAGTTCATCAAAGTTGTCTGGTTGAGGTTGCCCGATTTGTCGCGCAATCTGCCTTCTTTTGCTAGTCTGTGGGACAATGCAGTATGAGGCAAAGCTTGCAACATTCCAAAGGTTGTGCTCGGAATTGCTGCTGCTTCGGCAAAGTCTACAATGCGTTGGCCTGCGCCTGCTTTTTCGCCGTCGAATCCGATGATAAATCCGGCCATTACTCGCAAACCAGTTTTCGCAATTAACTCTACTGATTCGATTAGGGAATTGCGGGTGTTCTGGAATTTCTTGGTCATTTGCAGGCTTTCTTCGTCGGGGGTTTCAATTCCCAGAAATACTGCATTGAAATTGCACAATACCATCATGTCCATCAATTCTTGGTCTTGGGCTAAATCGATGGAGGCTTCTGTGTTGAAAGTAAACGGGAATTTGTGTTCTTCTTGCCAGACTTTTAAGTCTTTTAGCAACAGTTTGACACTGCGTTTGTTGCCGATAAAGTTGTCATCTACCATGAACACGCCGCGCCGCCAACCTAGGTTGTAGAGACAGTCTAGTTCTGCAATCAATTGTTGGGGTTCTTTGGTGCGGGGTTTGCGGCCGTAGAGGACGATGATATCGCAGAATTCGCACTGGAAAGGACAGCCTCTGGAAAATTGAATTGACATCGAGTCGTAGGCGTCTAATTCGAGCAAGTCGAAGCGGGGGATTGGGGTTGTGGTAACATCGGGTTTTACGCCGTCCGATCGATACATTCCGCTTTTTTCGCCGCGCCCTATTGCTTCGACAAACATCGGCAAGGTGATTTCGCCTTCGTCGAGAATCAGGTAATCTATGCCCGCTGCTTGAGGTTCTTCGGGTACGGAAGTCGGGTAAGGGCCGCCGCAAGCTACGGATTTACCGCGCCGTTTTGCTTCGCGGATGATGTCTAGCAAATCTTCTTTTTGGACAATCATTGCGGAGAGAATAACGAGCTCTGCCCATTCCCATTCTGCTTCGGTGATTTGTCGGATGTTACGATCGACTAACTTAAATTCCCATTCTTGGGGTAAAATAGCTGCTACTGTTACCAAACCCAGCGGTGGCAGCAGAACTTTACGATCAACTAATTCTAGAATTTTCTCGTAAGACCAAAATGTTTTCGGGAACAGGGGGTAAACTAGAAGAACTCGCATATTATGTTAAACCTCACATCAGTAAACAACTTGCGATCGGGCTGGCGTGTTTGAGAGTTCGATCGACTCTCAAGACTTAATGTTACGGCTAAAATTACGATCTTGCGCGCGATCGACTATCTGGCGAGGGGCGACACCCCCTAAGACAAATAGAATGAGCGCAATTTTTAGCTGGCAGTTCCCTGTTAAAGTTTGCAAATGCTGATATCTTATCGTATTTGACCGTTAATTAACGGTAATCGCTTAAAAAGTGTAGGAATCAGGCAAAAAAGAATTTGAAACAGTAGAGTTGAATAGGATAAAGAATTAGGGACGATGCTCAAAGCCCATCCCACAATCTTTCTTGTGGGATGGGCTTTGAGCATCGTCCGATTATTGGTGCGGAGTGTAGGCGCTACTTTGCATTTTTATCAGGAATCCCGCTAGTTCTTAACATATCGGCAACTGTGCCGCAGTAACTAGGCATTCCTATGCTTTCGGGATTCACAAGATTCTGATAAGTAAAATGGCGGTAGCTGATGCAAAATCTATCCCAAGCAGCCACCTGAATTCGGAACAGCCAAATAAAGAAATTGGCTAGCCAAGGTGACAGAGTAATCCGAAAAAATATGTTTTTATTCAAATACTGGCAAGCTTGTTCAACAACTTCGTTAGCTGTAATCGCCCGATTTCCTAGCACAAAATGTCGCGGTTCCTCGGAAGCTGGCGGATGTTCAACTAAATAATTAACTACTGTGGCAATGTCTGCGCCGTGGATAAAGTGAAAACTTCCATCTGCCTTAAACCAGCGAATCAAACCAATCCATTTGGTGACAAGGGGCAGGCCAGATGACAAGTGAGAGACTGGTTTTTCAGCGTCTCCTCCCAATACTAATGTCGGGTAAAGTGCAGTAATCGGAGGCACATTTGTCAAGGCTGATAAATGCACCATGCAGTTGTATTTTGAGCTAATATAATCTGTCCCTAGTTCCCCAGCTTCTTTCAGCAAATTGTTGTCTCGGCCGAGTATGCTGGCTGTTGAAAAGTAAATTATTTGTTGGCAATTCTGGGGCGAAAGTAGTTGAATTAGGCGCAGGGTTTTGGTGACGTTGACATCAAAAACTTCTTGGGTTCCTCCCCAAGCTGTGGCGGCTAAAATTGCTACGTCTATTGTTTGCAGGAGTTCGGCATGGCGATCGATATCTCGCATATCGCCTTGTATTATATGGATGCCGGGGCGGGCTTTCCAGTCAAATTTTAATTTTTCGGGGTTGCGAACTAATAAGTAAAGTTCGTGGTTTGTCTCTTGAATCAAAGTTTCGGTCATGTAGTGACCGATACAGCCACTTGCACCCGTCACAAAAATTTTTTTGGGGTTCATTTTGTCGGAGGGGAAGATGGGAGGAATGAGGGGTTTTTGATTTGATGCTGAGGCTAGATCCCCCCCAACCCCCCTTCTTAAGGGGGGGACAAGAGTCTGATCAAAGTCCTCCTTTTTAAGCAGGGGACAAGAATCTTCTCAAAGTCCCCCTTCTTAAGGGGGATTTAGGGGGATCTGGCCTTGGCTATCAGCGAGATTTGTCAGGGTTTTTTGGGCTTATCGATTTGATGCTTAGGCCAGATCCCCCTTAAGAAGGGGGGGACAAGAGTCTTCTCTTGCGTTCCCAATTCTTAAGCGGGGGATAAGATTCTTCTCAAAGTCCCCCTTCTTAAGGGGGATTTAGGGGGATCTGGCCTTGGCTATAAACGAGAGTTTTACTCGTTACCAGTTAATCGCAATCAAATCAAATTTAAGCAGTAACTGCGAGCAATTTGTCGGCTTGTTTGGCGGTTTCAAAGAAGAAACGCACGTTGTCTTCGGGAGTTCCTGGTAACACGCCGTGTCCTAAATTCAGGATGTGTCCCCGATGACCGGCTTTACGAATTGTATCAAGAATTCGATCGCGAATAAACGCTTGAGAACCAAACAATACACCGGGATCTAAATTTCCCTGAACGTTCATGTTGGGGCCCAAACGTCGGCGGGCGTCGGCCATATCAACCGTCCAATCGACGCTGATGATATCCGCGCCGGATTTTGTCATGCGTTCGAGGAGGCCGCCACTGCCGCTGACTAATAGAATTAGCGGGGTGTCGGGATGGGTTTTTTTGACTTGCTCAAATACCTGTTTTTGGTATGGTAAAGCGAAGGTGTCGTAGTCCTGCGGGGACATTTGGCCGGCCCAGGAGTCGAACATTTGCACTACTTGCGCGCCACAGTCGATTTGGTAGCGCATATAAACCGCGATCGCATCGGCGAATTTCGACAGCAACTGATGCAGTAAAGTTGGATCGGAAAATGCCATGTTTTTGATGATGGCATAATACTTAGAACCTTTACCCTCTACGGCATAGGCCGCCAGCGTCCATGGCGCGCCGACAAAACCGAGCACGGTGGATTTGTTGCCGACTTCCGCGCGCAGGGATTGGAGGATTGTTTTGATAAACGGCAAGCTTTCTTCCGGGTTCAGCGGTTGCAGGTTGTCGATTTGCTCTTGAGTGCGGATGGGTTCGTGGATAATCGGGCCTTTGCCTTCGGCGATGTCCATGTCGATTCCCAAACCGGGCATTGGGGTGACGATATCGGAAAACAGAATTACGCCGTCGGGTTGAAACGCGCGCCACGGCTGAAGGGAAACTTCGATCGCAACTTCGGGTATTTCGGAACGTTCGCGAAAGGAGGGATACTTTTCTCGCAAATCTCGATAGGCCTTCATGTAGCGGCCGGCTTGGCGCATCATCCACACGGGCGGGCGGTCTAGAGTTTCGCCGCGGGCTGCCCGCAACAGTAAGGGAACTTCATTTAATGCCGACATTTTAACTTGTCTCTACCTTA
Organism: Microcoleus sp. MP8IB2.171; assembly: GCA_030248405.1. Lineage (GTDB taxonomy): Bacteria > Cyanobacteriota > Cyanobacteriia > Cyanobacteriales > Microcoleaceae > Microcoleus. Next base: position 4,646 of record JARCMA010000572.1, on the reverse strand, counting down.
GATATTTCAATGCCTTTGGTAGCTTACCATTGTGCGATCGTCCTTTTTGATCGAAAATTCATCTGTCGGCGGGGAGGGAGATGAGGCAATCGCCTGAGTTCGATAGCAACCTTCTGGCACGGTCAAGGCATTCTTAATAGCTGAAACTATTGCTAAGGAATGAATTTTCACCTCGACCCTTCTGTTACAATGACAATCGAAACTAACAGAATGCGCGACGGCGACATCAAGCAGACGAAGCATCTAGCACTCTTTGCAGCAGCAAAGCGCCCAAAATCAGGACGGCAAAATAAAAATATGTTTTTTGACAATTGGTTTGAATTGATTCAGATTTTGACCGTCGGCGTTTCCGCTTACGTCGTGCTGATTTTTTTGCTGCGAGTCTCCGGCAAGCGAACTCTGTCGAAGTGGAATGCCTTCGATTTCATCGTTACCATCGCGCTCGGTTCGACGCTGGCGACTATCATCATGTCAAAAGACGTTTCGCTCGTCGAGGGCGTTTTCGCCCTCGGCTTACTCATCGGGCTGCAATTCATCGTCACGTGGCTTGGCGTGCGGGTAAAGTGGGTAAAAAATCTGATCAAAGCCGAACCTACTATGCTGCTCAACCAAGGCCAATTTCTGCCTGTGGCGATGCGGCAGCAGCGCGTGAGTGAATCGGAAATTCGGGCGGCAATTCGGGGGACGGGCAGCGCGTCGATCGAAGAAATCGAAGCAGTCGTGCTGGAAACCGACGGCAGCATGAGCGTTGTCAAAAAATCTCCGAACAATTCGCGATCGGCTCTCCAAGATGTAGCTTAGTCGATCCGCACCAGCTATTGTCTGTCATTGCGAGGCCCGTTAGCGTAGCGATCCGAAGGAAAGCAATTGCGGGATCTGTTTTGTATGGCTTCTGTTTTCTGGGCTGATAGACTAATTGGTAGAGCTTGATTTGCGATCGAACTGTGGTAGTTTGCGAGGCTTAGGGGAAAATGGCTGAGATGACGCTGTTTCGTTGGGAGCCTCGCAGCATTGCTGGGCAAGGGTTACAGCGATTTTTTCTGCGGGGTTGAAGGAGTTTTGAGGGGTAATTTTGGGAACCCTCGCAAATGGCCTCTGGACATCTTGCGCTGTATAGGGTGTATGAGGGAATATACATACTCATGCTGATTACTTGCACGGAGGGAAAAAACTATGGATGATTTCAAGATCGTAGGTGCTATTACTGGTACAGCAGCGGCAGCCGGAACGGGAACTGTGACAATCGCCACCATTACTTCCTCAGCGCCTGGAATTCTTGGAGTTCTAGGATTTGCTACTACTACAACAGTAGCTTTGCCTGTTGCTGGCATCGTTGCAGTAGCAGGGCTGATAGGCTTTGGTGTTTATAAGGGCGTAGAGCTTGCTCGTAAACAGTCAGAAGATTACTAACTGTAAACCTGTAATAAGTAGTCTAGACACTACCAAAATTTAGCAGCACTCTTCAATGAGAAGAATTACAGTTTAGTATCATTAATAGATCGTAATTCTTCTGTTGGTTTCGCAATTCATCAAGTATCAACTCCCCACTCGCTGGGGAAACTAATTGAATGGAAACGCCTCTACTTCTTTTGCACTTAATTCAGTCATGTACACCTCCCCACTCGCTGGGAAACTAATTGAATGGAAACCTAGCTGCCATAGATGTTAAGTGATCCTGGAATACGTCACCCTCCCCACTCGCTGGGGAAACTAATTGAATGGAAACGCAGTCTTGTTATCAGATACAGGCTCGATTATTGAGATTAATTCTCCCCACTCGCTGGGGAAACTAATTGAATGGAAACTTACCTGTAACCGGGTTATGGAATTCAATCTCTAAGATGTAACCTCCCCACTCGCTGGGGAAACTAATTGAATGGAAACTATCTGGCATGGTCATAAAGTAGATCATCAGGAAGCTTGACCTCCCCACTCGCTGGGGAAACTAATTGAATGGAAACTTGTAATCCTGAGAGTAATCTAGAATTGCGTTGTACGTGGCTCTTCTCCCCACTCGCTGGGGAAACTAATTGAATGGAAACTGCTGCGTCCGAGGCGAGATCGTAGTATTGACCAGTTCTCCCCACTCGCTGGGGAAACTAATTGAATGGAAACACGCGACGCAAAGAAACCCGGTTTCTACCAATAAACCGGGTTTCCGAACCCGCGCTACAATCCTAAAAAGACTTAATTAGCTAGCCGAATATATACCAATCTATTGCGAATAAAACAGTTGAAATATCGAACTTTTTCTATCGATTAACTGCACTTTATTTCGATCGCAATTACATCTTCACAAATCCCAAAAATATCTAAAATACCAAGATTCGTAGGGGCGGGTTCACCCCAATTCAGATCATCAAATCCCAGAACTGAAAAACCCGCCCCCACCCAACCGATGGGTGGGGGCGGGTTTATAAATATTGTTGATTAGAGTTACAAATTAGGGTGAACCCGCCCCTACAATTCCTCGGAAAAGATGATTTTTTCGGGCTTGCGTAAGTCCTGATGAAGAAAGTTCTAGAAAGGCAGAGTAGCGCTGGGAAGTTAGTTATTTATGCAAACAATCCTCTCTCTCTAGAAATCATCATTTTGGCTAGATTTTCCAGCACTTTTATTGCCGGATTTTCCGAGTAAGAAAAATCGTTTTAAACATCTATCATGACAGTCTATCGAGGACTCTATTTCTGAGCTAATATTGCATCGTAATCGCCATGAGTCCCTATCCAAAACCAGACAATACCTTCAGGTTTCTCAACTCCCAGAGCTCGGTAACTATCGCCTACTCGCACCGATTGCAATTGCTTTCGCCTGCCCACTTTTTTAAAATGCAGCGAAGGGTGATACGGATCGACTTTCAGTAATTCCTAATTTTTATCGGCTAAAGCTTGTATTTCTTGAGGTAGCTGGTGATAGCAGTTCCAAAAACGCGGTAAAGTCAGATGCTTCATAACACTTTAGCCAATCCCGCTTCATACTCTGCATCAACTTCATCAAGTAGCGCATCTAACCGCCCATCCTCCAAATCGTCTTCAATTTGCCCATCCCAGACTTGTTGGCGATACTCTATCAGCCAAGCAGTTAGTTCGGATAGTTCTTTAACTGACAAGTTCATAATTGCTGTTTCAAGTTCTTTAACACTCATAGATTTTGCCACATCATTAATCTTATTAATATACCAATAATCCTGAACGCATGGGTAGTCAGAAACCGGGTTTTTGCGAAAATACTTCCATAGTCGCGGTGTTTGGGGCGGGTTTTTGAGATGGTTGGTTTGACTCATTGATGGTTTGTAAAACCCGCCCCAACGAAACAAACGAAATTACCTAGTCACACACACTCCGCCTACAGATACGCGACATCGATCGCGACCTGGATCGAACCTGCTATCATCATTAGAGCGATCGAATCTACCATCATCACTCCTAGCCGAATCTAAATCCCTAGTCCGCGGATTGTAATAATAGTCTCCCTGCGGATACTGGCGACTCGGTTCAGCGCAATAAGTCGCGTCTTGGCCGGCATCCTCAAACCTTACTCTCACCATAGTACGTCTCACGCGACAATCAAGAGGCCGCAAGCCAAAATCATCCCGCAAAATCCGTTCTCCATCATAGTTGCGGTTGTCTCTGCCCCTGTCGTTTCTGTCATCCCACCTATTGCTAGCCCGTCTGTCGCCATCAATTCCCGCAACTTCCAGGGTGTAACTACCGCCCCTCGCAGCATCTTTCGCCAACACCAAAAGCTTGTAATCGCCGCTGCGGGGAATTTGATAATTAAAAGAACGGTCTTGGGAAAAAGCTACTTGTTTGTTGTTTCCGTAAAATAGTACCATCACCGGAGTAAAACCGCGACTTCTATCCGTATCTAAAAACACTTCAATGTTATCGCCTTCCCGCGCGTTGAACGTGTATTCTTGACCGCGCAATTCTTCCGTCGGAGCTCCCGGTGTCCACATATTTCGGAAACGGTAAATCGGGGAAGTGCGGCGGATTACTCCATTTATGCGATCGCCATTTCCGATCTGTTCAGCAATTGCATTTGATGGAATCGCCGTAAGTGCCAATCCGGTAACTAGCACAGCGGCAGCAATACTGTTTAACAAGTTGTGTTTTTTCATGTCAACCTCTGGAAAGTTATAAATTTTTTTTGCCTTCTTGGCGCGGACATTTGCATACACAATCCATTTTAAATGTAATTTCTGCCCACCGTCTCAACCATTAGTCTCAACTTAAGGCTAAAACCCTTAATCAATCTCGCTTTTACCAGAGTCTCGATCCCCCTAAATCCCCCGAAAGCAAGGGGGACTTTGAGCGCTTCCGGTTCCCCCCTTCTTAAGGGGAGGATCAGCTATTTAGCTGGTGCAAAGTCTCAAGTTAAACTTATAGACGTTGATGCAGCTTTTAAAGTTGCGATGTATCTCCACAAATCAGCAATCCCGATTCAGCGTCGATACTCGCCTCAATTCCCATCGGTAAAGCAGCGTTAACGCCCTCGTGGCCAAATGGCAAATCCGAGACAATCGGAATATTTAGGTCTAAAAGCCGATCGCGCAAAACCTCATCAATGCTAAAACTAAGACTATCCGGGCCAACCTCGCAGCGACTAAAGCGCCCCAAAGCAATCCCCCGCACCCCAGCGAAAGC